>NZ_JAAGPE010000077.1:0-35940 GCF_017104605.1 Burkholderia sp. Ac-20384
TCGAGCGGCCCCGTGACGTTCGCGTGGCCCGCGCGCGGTCCCGTGTTGAACGGTTTCGACGACGCGAAGAACAAGGGCGTCAATATCGGCGGCACGGCCGGCGAGACCGTGAAGGCGGCGGCCGACGGCCGCGTCGTCTACTCCGGCAATGGTCTGCGCGGCTACGGCAACCTCATTATCATCAAGCACGATGCAACTTACCTCACGGCGTATGCACACAATCGCGCTTTGATGGTAAAAGAGGGGGACGCGGTAACGAAGGGGCAGAAGATCGCCGAGATGGGGAACAGCGATTCCGACCGCGTGATGCTGCATTTCGAGGTTCGCCGGCAGGGTAAACCTGTCGATCCGCTGAAGTATTTGCCGCCTCAATAACCGAGACGACCATGCCGAAATCGAAGCGCCACGAGCCGCAAGCCGAGTCTGAGAAAATCAGTCGAGCCACGCAAGCATCGGTGGGGCGAGCTGGTGCTTCGACGGACGACGAAGACGACGTCGCGGACAACGAGCGTGACCTCGAGGCACGCGACTCTGACGCGGAAGGTGGCGACGACGAGCGCGAAGGCCGTGCCGAGGCGGCGCCCGACGTTGACGATTTCCGCACGATGCTGCAGGCCGAACTCACGGCCGACACCATCCAGCATTACCTGAACCGCATCAGCGTGAAGCCGCTGCTCACCGTCGAGGAGGAGCAGCGTTATTCGCGTCTGGCCAAGGCTGGCGAATTCGAGGCGCGGCAGGTGATGATCGAGCGCAACCTGCGCCTCGTCGTCAGCATCGCGAAGGGGTATCTGAACCGTGGCGTGCCGCTGCTCGACCTGATCGAGGAAGGCAACCTCGGCCTGATGCATGCGATCGAGAAATTCGACCCGACGCGCGGCTTCCGTTTCTCGACCTACGCGACGTGGTGGATCCGGCAGAGCATCGAACGGGCGATCATGAACCAGGCCCGCACGGTGCGTCTGCCCGTGCACGTGATCCGCGAGCTGAACCAGGTGCTGCGCGCGAAGCGCCACCTCGAAAAGAACTCGATGTCGACGGGCGAGGCGGCCGAGCGCCGCGAAGCCAGCATCGACGACATCGCCTATCTCACCGGCAAGACCGCCGAGGAAGTCACCGACATCCTCGCGCTCAACGAGCACACGGCGTCGCTCGACGCGCCGCTGGACCTCGATCCCGCGAGCAGCCTGCTCGACCTGCTGCCCGACGACCAGAGCCAGTCGCCTGACGCCGAGGTGCAGCACCGCGAGCTCGAGACGCTGACGCGCGCGTGGCTGTCGCGGCTGTCCGACAAGCACCGGCACGTGATCGAGCGCCGCTTCGGCCTGAATCACATCGAACCGGCGACGCTCGAGGAGCTGGCCGACGAGATGGGGCTCACGCGCGAGCGCGTGCGCCAGATCCAGCAGGAAGCGCTGGTGCGCCTCAAGCGGTTTTTCGCCTCCAACGGTGTGCGCAAGGACGCCGTTCTGTAACTGATGACTCCGATTCTTGTTTTTGACATCGAGACCATTCCCGATGTCGACGGCATTCGCCGTCTGGAAGACCTGCCCGCGACGCTCGACGATGCCGCGGTGGCCGAACATGCGTTCGCCGCCCGCCGCGAGAAGACCGGCAGCGATTTCCTGCCGCACCACCTGCAGCGCATCGCGGCGATCTCGTGCGTGTTTCGCGACAACAACGGGTTTCGCGTGCGTTCGCTCGGCACGCCGCAGGACAACGAAGCGACGCTGATCCAGTCGTTCTACCGCGTGATCGAGAAATACACGCCGCAGCTCGTGTCGTGGAACGGTGGCGGCTTCGATCTGCCGGTGCTCCATTACCGCGCGCTCGTGCACGGCGTCCCCGCGTCCCGTTACTGGGATCTCGGCGAGGACGACCGCGATTTCAAGTGGAACAACTACATCTCGCGCTACCACTCGCGGCATACCGACCTGATGGATGTGCTCGCGATGTATCAGGCGCGTGCGAATGCGCCGCTCGACGCGCTCGCGAAGATGTGCGGCTTTCCGGGCAAGCTCGGGATGGACGGCAGCCAGGTGTGGCCGGCGTTCCAGGCCGGTCGGATCGAGGAAATCCGCAACTATTGCGAAACCGACGTCGTCAATACCTACCTGCTGTATTGCCGGTTCCAGTTGATGCGCGGCGGCCTGACGCCGAGCGAGTATGCGGACGAGATCCTGCTCGTGAAGAACTCGCTCGCGCAGGAGCCTGCGTCGCACTGGGCCGAATACCTGGCCGGTTTCGACGCGTAGCGCGGGCGAGGTGCGCCACGGCCGGTGGCGCGATCATGCCAGTTCGAGCAGCACGGGCTGGTGATCCGACGCGCGCACATCGCCGTCGATCTCGCAGCGCGTGACGCGCGGCAGCAGCGTATCGGTCACGAACACGAAGTCGCATGCGAGCGGCCCCTCCGACCATTGCACCGTGTCGTAGACACCGGCCGTCGGCGGTGGCGTGCGGCCCGGGTGCCGTGCGACCCATGCGTCGACAAAGCGCGGCGCGTCTGCAATCGGCTCCAGGAATCGGCGATAGGCCTCGCTGCTGAACGCGCTGTTGAAGTCGCCACAGACGATCGCATCGCACGGCTGGCCGGTCGCGCTGAACGGCCCCTCGGCGGTTTCGGCAGGCGCCGGTCGTGCCGCATGCGCGCAGGCCTCGCGGTGCCGATCGCGCAGTGCGTCGACCTGGGCGAGCCGCTGGCGCGCCGAATAATATTCCAGATGCGTGGTGATTACCCGCAGTGGCCCGAAGGGCGCCTGCAGCTCGACGTCGAGCGCGACACGCGGCATCGACGGCGCGCCGGCGTCGGCTGGCCACGGCAGCAACTGGCGGAGCACGCGCCCGACTGGCAGCCGCGTCGCGATCGCATTGCCGAACTGACGGCGCGGTGCCCCCGTTTCGATCGGTGGCAAGTCGGCACCGATCGCTTCGAGGATCGCATATCCGGGCAGCAGCGCCGCGAGTTCGGCGAACTGGTCGGCGCCGGGCCGGCCGGGCAGTGCGCCGAAGCCGCGCGTGACCTCCTGCAGGCACAACACGTCGAAGTCGCCGAGCGCGCGGATCGCCGCGACGGTGCGCGAAAGATCGACGGCGCCGTCCGCGTCCCGACCCCATTGGATGTTCCAGTCGATCAGTCGCAAGGTTGAATCTCCTGTCGGGCGGGTTTCGGGTCTGGGGCCGCTCCCGGATCGGCTCCACGGGAACACCCGGTCGCGGTGCTCCGCGGCCGCCTGTGTGGCCGCTCCGGCGCAATGTCGGGCCGTCTATGCTCAAGTATCGACGCTTGCCGCATGCAAAGCGGGCGATGCGGGCCTTCGTCGTCTACAATCTCGCCTTCTTCAACGTTTGTCAGGAAAAGCTGGTGTCCGAAGCCGTCCCCACTTCTGCGCGCAAATCTAGAAATGCGCCCGTCGCGCCCGGGCCCGCCCCGGTTCTCGAGATCGAATCGCTCGACATGGAAGCGCGCGGTGTCGGTCGCACGATCACCGAGGACGGCGAGCCTGGCAAGGTCATCTTCGTCGAAGGCGCGCTGCCGGGCGAACGCGTGACCTATTCGAGCTTCCGCCGCAAGCCGAGCTACGAGCAGGCGACGGTCGTCGACATTCTGCGCCCGAGCGTGATGCGCACGAAGCCGAAATGCGCGTTCTTCGGCACCTGCGGCGGTTGCTCGATGCAGCACCTCGACATGCGTGCACAGGTGGCGGTCAAGCAGCGCGTGCTCGAAGACAACCTTTGGCACCTGGCGAAGCTGCGCGCGGAAACGATGTTCGCGCCGATCCACGGCCCGTCGTGGGGCTATCGCTACCGCGCACGCCTGACCGTGCGCAACGTCGCGAAGAAGGGCGGCGTGCTGGTCGGGTTCCACGAGAAGAAGAGCAGCTACGTCGCCGACATGACGAGCTGCGAAGTGCTGCCGCCGCACGTGTCGGCGATGCTCGTGCCGCTGCGCCGGCTCGTCGAGGGGCTGTCGATCCGCGATCGGATGCCGCAGATCGAACTCGCGGTCGGTTCGGAAGTCACGGCGCTCGTGCTGCGCGTGCTGGAGCCGATCAACGCGGACGACGAAGCGCTGCTGCGCGCGTTCGCTGACGAGCATAAAGTGCAGTTCTGGCTGCAGCCGAAAGGTCCGGACACGGTGGCGCCGTTCTATCCGCTGGACGTGTCGCTCGACTACACGCTGCCGGAATTCGGCATCCGCATGCCGTTCAAGCCGACCGACTTCACGCAGGTCAACCATCAGATCAACCGCGTGCTGGTAGGGCGCGCACTGCGTCTGCTCGCGCCGTCGCGCGACGACCGCGTGCTCGACCTGTTCTGCGGGATCGGCAACTTCACGCTGCCGCTCGCGCGACTGTCGCGCGAGGTGATGGGCATCGAAGGCAGCGACACGCTGACGACGCGCGCGCTGGCGAACGCGCGCGAGAACGGTGTCGACGGCCACACGACGTTCGCGTGCCGTAACCTGTTCGAGGTGACGGGCGACGACATCCGCGCGCTCGGCGCATTCGACAAGTTCCTGATCGACCCGCCGCGCGAAGGCGCGCTCGCGGTGTCGAAGGCGCTGGCCGAGATCGCGCAGAGCGGTGAAGGCCCGCTGCCGAAGCGTATCGTCTACGTGTCGTGCAACCCGTCGACGCTGGCGCGCGACGCGGGCCTGCTCGTGCACGAGGCCGGCTACCGCCTGAAGGGCGCTGGTGTCGTGAACATGTTCCCGAATACGTCGCACGTCGAATCGATCGCACTGTTCGAGCGCGACTGAGCCCAGGCGGCGGACGTAAAAAAACCGGCCCGCGGGCCGGTTTTTTCATGGGGTGAAACGAACGTCAGTTGCGGTTGCCGCCGAAGATGCCGAGCAGCGCGAGCAGGTTCGTGAACACGTTGTACAGGTCGAGGTAGATCGCGAGCGTGGCCGAGATGTAGTTCGTCTCGCCGCCGTTCACGACGCGCTGGACGTCGAACAGCATGTAGGCGGAGAAGATCGCGATCGCGAGCACCGACACGGTGAGCATCAGCGCCGGGAGTTGCAGGAAGATGTTCGCGACCGATGCGAGCAGGATCACGATCACGCCCATGAACAGCCACTTGCCGAGCCCCGAGAAGTCGCGCTTGCTGACGGTGGCGATCGTCGCCATCGTGGCGAAGATGATGCCGGTGCCGCCGAACGCGAGCATGATCAGCGACGGGCCGTTCGAGAAGCCGAGGATGAAGCTCAGCAGCCGCGACAGCATCAGGCCCATGAAGAACGTGAAGCCGAGCAGCACGAACACGCCGACCGAGCTGTTTTTGGTCCGCTCGATCGCGAACATGAAGCCGAACGCGATCGCGAAGAACGCGAGCAGGCTCATCATCGGGCTCGTGGCCGCGAACAGCGAGAAGCCCGTCGCGACGCCGACCCAGGCGCCAAGCACGGTCGGCACCATCGACAGCGCGAGCAGCCAGTACGTGTTCCGCAGCACGCGGTTGCGAACCTCGGCTGTGCTGACGGAACCGCCGCGGCCGAAATTGTACGGATAGTCGTTCATGGTTTCTCCTAACATTGAACGCATGGGCGTTCGGGGCCGGTTCGGCACACGCGGTGTGCGGCGCAGCAAACCGGAGCAGCTATGGCTAAGATACGTTCCGTGCCGGGAGGTTTCAATGGCCGGGCGGCACAAAACATTTGGATTCTGAACCTTTCATGCGTGTAAGGGTTCAATCGCAATGATACACGGGATCGTGCTACAATAGCGGATTCATTTGAACCTGTAACTTCTTAATTTTTTGGAGTTTTTATGGCAATCGAGCGCACCCTGTCGATCATCAAGCCGGATGCGGTGGCAAAGAACGTGATCGGCCAGATCTACAGCCGTTTCGAAGGCGCCGGCCTGAAGATCGTCGCATCGCGCATGGCACACCTGTCGCGTGCTGACGCAGAGAAGTTCTACGCGGTTCACGCAGCGCGTCCGTTCTTCAAGGACCTCGTCGATTTCATGATCTCGGGCCCGGTGATGATCCAGGTTCTGGAAGGTGAAGGCGCGATCCTGAAGAACCGCGACCTGATGGGCGCAACGGATCCGAAGAAGGCAGAAAAGGGCACGATCCGCGCCGATTTCGCCGACAGCATCGACGCGAACGCCGTGCACGGCTCGGACGCTGCTGAAACGGCAGCGGTCGAAGTCGCGTTCTTCTTCCCGGAAATGAACGTTTACTCGCGCTAAGCCCTGGCTGGCAGCAAGTAGGCAGGATTCAGCGCACGCGGCAAGGCAGCACATCATGACGAGCGAAACTACCGTCAATCTTCTCGACTTCGATGCCGAGGGTCTCGTCGCGTACTGCGGCAGCCTCGGCGAGAAGCCGTTCCGCGCCAAGCAGTTGCAGCGCTGGATCCATCAGTACAACGCTGGCGACTTCGACGGCATGACCGATCTCGCGAAGTCCTTGAGAGAGAAACTCAAGGGCCGCGCGTCGATCGGCATGCCCGAGATCGCCAGCGATCACGTTTCCACCGACGGCACGCGCAAGTGGCTGATCGACGTCGGAAACGGCAATGCGGTCGAAACCGTGTTCATCCCGGAAGAGACGCGCGGCACGCTGTGCGTGTCGTCGCAGGCCGGATGTGCGGTCAACTGCCGCTTCTGTTCGACGGGCAAGCAGGGCTTTTCCCGCAATCTGTCGACAGCCGAAATCATCGGCCAGCTACGGATGGCCGAATTTGCATTGCGAGCGTCACTGGGCCGCGCGCCCGGCCCGAACGGCAAGGCCGAACGGGTCGTCACCAACGTGGTGATGATGGGCATGGGCGAACCGCTGCTGAATTACAGCGCGGTCGTGCCGGCGATGCGGCTGATGCTCGACGACAACGCGTACGGCCTGTCGCGCCGCCGCGTCACGCTGTCGACGTCCGGCGTGGTGCCGATGATGGACCGCCTCGGTGCCGAGCTGCCGGTCGCGCTGGCCGTTTCGCTGCACGCGCCGAACGATCCGCTGCGCGACGAGCTGGTGCCGCTCAACAAGAAGTATCCGCTGCGCGAGCTGATGGCGGCTTGCCAGCGTTATCTGAAAGTCGCGCCGCGCGACTTCATTACTTTCGAATATTGCATGCTGGACGGCGTCAACGACACCGAAGCGCATGCGCGTGAACTGCTGGCCGTCACGCGCGACGTGCCGTGCAAGTTCAATCTGATCCCGTTCAATCCGTTTCCGGAATCGGGCCTCATCCGCTCGAAGCCGGAGCAGATCAAGCGTTTTGCACAGGTCCTCATCGACGCGGGTGTCGTCACGACCGTGCGCAAGACGCGCGGCGACGACATCGATGCCGCGTGCGGCCAGCTGGCCGGCGCAGTGAAGGACCGCACGCGCCTCGCGGAACGTACGGGCGCAGCAGGAAAAATCATCGAAGTTCGGGCGATTTGACAGGGACGCCTGGCCGGGGATGCTGGGACCTTTAAGCGGTACAACACGCGAATAGCGATCGGTCGCGGCGCATCGGCGTCGCGCATGGTATGGACAGTTGCGGGTGCCGGCCGGCGGGAACCGGCGGCGGCCCGCCAGTGAAGAAGAATCGACGCGAGGACAAGGATGAGTGAGCCGCAGCCGTCTAACGGCGCAGAGACGAATGGCGCGAAGCCGGCACCGGCAGGGTTGGAATCGCTTGCGGCAGTCGGCAGCCGACTGGCGCAGCTTCGGGAGACAAGGGGTTGGACCGTCGACGACGTGTCGGCGCGACTCAAGGTCGCACCGCAGAAGCTTCGGGCGCTCGAGGCCGGTGACATCAGCCATTTGCCCGGCGTGACGTTCGCGCTCGGCGTCGTGCGCAGCTACGCGAAGATGCTCGGCGTCGATCCGGAACCGTTCGCGCAGGCGTTGCGCCGTGAGCGCGGGGTGCCGGAAGTCGACCTGTCGATGCCCGCGTCGTCGGGAACGGATCTGCCGCGCGGCCGCGTGTCGATTCCGCTGGGCGGATCGTCGCGCCATCACCCGTGGCTGTGGGGTACGGGGATCGTCGTCGTCGCGGTGGTTGCGGTACTGATGTGGCACACTGGCGGCGATTCGTCGAGCCTGCTCGCGCGCTTCAAGAGCGGCGACGCGGAGCATGCGTCGGCCGCGAGCGTGCCGGCGGCAGCATCGTCGTCGTCCGTCGAAGAGGCGGCCTCGGGCGGTGCGTCTGCCGTGGTCGCGAATGAGGTTCCGGCCCCGGCTGTTGCGTCTGCAGCGCCGGCGCCGGCAGTTGCATCGGCTGTTCGGGCGCCTGCGCCCGTGGCGCCGGTCGTGACGGCGGCGGCTTCGCAGCCTGTCGTGGCAACGACGGCGGCCAGCGCCGCCGCACCGGCACAGCCGGCGAGCGTCGTGGTCGCGGCCGGCCAGTCGATGGTGGAACTGAAGGTCAAGCAGGACAGCTGGTTCAGCGTGCGCGACAAGAACGGCAAGGAGCTGTTCTCCGGGCTGGTGCACAGCAGCGAGGCGAAGCAGGTCGCCGGCGACGGCCCGTTCAAGGTCACGATCGGCAACAAGGCGGGCCTCGACGCGATCGCGTTCGACGGAAAACCTGTCGATCCGGCAAAATATTCGGCAGCGCGGGGTAATGTGGCGCGGTTCACGTTGCCCTGACGTCAAGCGCCGTGGCGAAGGTCTGTCGTCGATATCGGCAGGCCGTGAGGACACGGCGCTTTTTCAATTCATGCGCCGCGTCGCGGCGCATTCCGCGTAAATGGATCTATCGATGCAATCCGAAGCTCAATCCCCACGCAGCAGTCAGATTTGTTCAACCGAGCCGGTGTTCGGCGGGCATCAGCCGCGCCGTGTATCGCATGCGGTGGATGTCCGCTGGGGCGGGCAGCTCGTGACGATCGGCGGCGACGCGCCGGTGCGCGTGCAGTCGATGACGAATACCGACACGGCCGACGCGATCGGCACGGCCATCCAGATCAAGGAACTCGCAAACGCGGGCTCCGAACTGGTGCGCATTACGGTCAACACGCCCGAGGCCGCGGCCGCCGTGCCGGCGATCCGCGAGCAGCTCGACCGCATGGGTGTGACCGTGCCGCTCGTCGGCGATTTCCACTACAACGGCCACCTGCTGCTGCGTGACTACCCGGGCTGCGCCGAGTCGCTGTCGAAGTACCGGATCAACCCGGGCAACGTCGGCCAGGGCGCGAAGCGCGATACGCAGTTCGCGCAGATGATCGAGGCCGCGGCCAAGTACGACAAGCCGGTGCGGATCGGCGTGAACTGGGGCAGTCTCGACCAGGATCTGCTCGCGCGCATGATGGACGAGAACGGTGCGCGTTCGCAGCCGTGGGATGCGCAGAGCGTGATGTACGAGGCGCTGATCCAGTCGGCGATCGGCTCGGCCGAGCGTGCGGTCGAACTGGGCCTCGGCCGCGACCGCATCATTCTGTCGTGCAAGGTCAGCGGCGTGCAGGACCTGATCGCCGTGTACCGCGAACTCAGCCGCCGCTGCGGCTTCGCGCTGCACCTCGGGCTGACCGAGGCCGGCATGGGCTCGAAGGGCATCGTCGCGTCGACGGCTGCACTCGGCGTGCTGCTGCAGGAAGGGATCGGCGACACGATCCGCATCTCGCTGACGCCGGAGCCGGGCGCGTCGCGCACGGGCGAGGTGATCGTCGGCCAGGAAATCCTGCAGACGATGGGCCTGCGCTCGTTCGCACCGATGGTGATCGCGTGCCCGGGCTGTGGCCGTACGACGAGCACGCTGTTCCAGGAACTCGCGATGCAGATCCAGACCTACCTGCGCGAGCAGATGCCGGTCTGGCGCAAGGAGTATCCGGGCGTCGAGAAAATGAACGTCGCGGTGATGGGCTGCATCGTCAACGGCCCGGGCGAATCGAAGCACGCGAACATCGGCATCAGCCTGCCGGGCTCGGGCGAGAACCCGGCCGCGCCTGTCTTCATCGACGGCGAGAAGGTCAAGACGCTGCGCGGCGAGCGGATCGCCGAGGAGTTCCAGCAGATCGTCAGCGACTACGTCGAACGCAACTACGGCCGCGCTGAGGCCACGAACTAATTCGTCCACACACACGATGACTGAACAAAAACGCAAGATCGAGAAGCTCACCGGCGTCAAGGGCATGAACGACATCCTTCCGCAGGATGCCGGCCTTTGGGAGTTCTTCGAAGCTACGGTGAAATCGCTGCTGCGCGCATACGGTTACCAGAACATCCGCACGCCGATCGTCGAGCACACGCAGCTCTTCACGCGCGGCATCGGTGAGGTCACCGACATCGTCGAAAAAGAGATGTACAGCTTCACCGACGCGCTGAACGGCGAGAACCTGACGATGCGCCCGGAAAATACCGCGGCCGTCGTGCGCGCGTCGATCGAGCACAACATGCTGTACGACGGCCCGAAGCGCCTGTGGTACATCGGCCCGATGTTCCGTCACGAGCGTCCGCAGCGCGGCCGCTATCGCCAGTTCCACCAGGTCGGTGTCGAGGCGCTCGGCTTCGCGGGTCCTGATGCGGATGCCGAGATCATCATGATGTGCCAGCGCCTGTGGGACGACCTCGGTCTGACCGGCATCAAGCTCGAGATCAACTCGCTCGGCCTCGCCGAAGAGCGTGCCGCGCATCGCGTCGAACTGATCAAGTACCTCGAGCAGTTTGCCGACGTGCTCGACGAGGATGCGAAGCGCCGCCTGTATACGAACCCGCTGCGCGTGCTCGACACGAAGAACCCCGCGCTGCAGGAAATCGCGCAGAACGCGCCGAAGCTGATCGACTTCCTCGGCGACGAGTCGCGCGCGCACTTCGAAGGGCTGCAGCGCCTGCTGCTCGCGAACAACATTCCGTTCAAGATCAACCCGCGTCTCGTGCGTGGCCTGGACTATTACAACCTGACCGTGTTCGAGTGGGTGACCGACAAGCTCGGCGCGCAGGGCACCGTCGCAGCCGGTGGCCGCTACGATCCGCTGATCGAGCAGCTCGGCGGCAAGCCGACCGCCGCGTGCGGCTGGGCAATGGGCATCGAGCGGATCCTCGAACTGCTGAAGGAAGACGACCTCGCTCCCGAGCAGGAAGGCGTCGACGTATACGTCGTGCATCAGGGCGAGACCGCGCGCGAACAGGCGTTCATCGCGGCCGAGCGCCTGCGCGATACGGGCCTCGACGTGATCTTCCACTGCAGCGCCGACGGCGCGCCGGCGAGCTTCAAGTCGCAAATGAAACGGGCCGACGCAAGCGGCGCCGCGTTCGCGGTGATCTTCGGTGAAGAAGAGGTTGCAAACGGCACGGTGGGCGTGAAAGCGCTGCGCGGTGCGGGCGGAGACGGGGAAAAGAACGTTCAGCAGACCGTACCGGTCGAAGGCTTGACCGAATTCCTAATCAATGCGATGGTTGCATCCGCCGAAGACGGCGACGACTGATCGCGCTGGCATCCGCTCGACAAAAACGGCCTGAACAGGAAGGAATCGCTCGCCGATGAGTTATCACGACGAACAAGAATCGATTGAAAGTCTCAAGGCGTGGTGGGCCCGCTGGGGCAACCTCACCACGTGGATCGTGCTCGCGGCGCTCGTCGTCGCGGCCGGTTTCAACGGCTGGAACTACTGGCAGCGCCGTCAGGCTGCCGAGGCGTCCGGGCTGTACGAACAGGTCCAGAAGGCCGCCGCCGCGAACGACAAGGCGACGATGGCTCGCGCGGCCGCCGACATGGAAGACAAGTTCGGCAGCACGCCGTATGCGCAGATGGCCGCACTTTCCGCTGCGAAGACGCTGTACGCAGCCGGCGACTCGGCCGGTGCGAAGGCGCAGCTGCAATGGGCCGTCGATCACGCCAAGGATGACGAGTACAAGCAGATCGCGAAGCTGCGTCTCGCGTCGCTGCTGCTCGACGAGAAGGCGTACGATGCGGGCCTCGCGCTGCTGTCGGGTACGCCTGTCGATGCATTCAAGGGCCTCGTGGCCGATCGCCGCGGCGATTTGCTTGCCGCGCAAGGCAAGACCGACGATGCGCGTGCGGCTTACAAGCTTGCGCTCGACGGCCTGTCGAAGGACGACCAGTCTGCGCGCCAGCTCGTGCAGTTCAAGCTGGACGCGCTCGGCGGCTGAACCCCGGTCCCCTCAACCTCTTAACTCTGCTTCGCTAACCGATGAATTTGCTGAAACGTTACGCTGTGCCCGTTGCCTGCGCGGCGGCTGTCCTCGCACTGGCGGCCTGCTCGTCGTCGAAGGACGCGCGCCGCGTGCCGACGCCGCTCACCGAGTTCAAGCCCGTGATGGACGTGCAACAGGTCTGGAAGGCGAGCGTCGGCAAGGGCGGGCGCTACCTGTTCTCGCCGGTGGCCGTGGGCGACGCCGTCTATGCAGCGGGCGAAAACGGTTCGGTCGAGAAGATCGACGCGAAGACGGGCCAGACGCTCTGGCGCGCGAAGGTCGGCTCCGACCTGTCGGCCGGTGTCGGCAGCGACGGCAACCTGACCGCGGTCGGCGCGTTGAAGGGCGGCGTGTTCGTGCTGGGCCCGGACGGCAAGCCACTGTGGAACACCAGCGTGCAGGGCGAGATCTTCTCGCCGCCGCTCGTGGGCAACGGCCTCGTGGTCGTCCGCACGATCGACGGCCAGGTGATCGCGTTCAACGCGCAGACGGGCGAGCAGAAGTGGAACTACCGCAACCGCGCGGTGCCGCTGAACCTGCGCGTGTCGGCCGGCATGACGTTCGCGGGTGACGCAGCGGTGCTGGCGGGCTTCCCCGGCGGCGGGCTGGTCGCAATCAACCTGCAGACGGGCGAGCCGTTCTGGCAGACGCCGGTGTCGTTCCCGAAGGGCGTGACCGAGGTCGAGCGCATCAACGACGTCAGCGGTCCGCCGACGCTCGTGGGCGCGGAAGCCTGCGCGGTGACGTTCCAGGGTCAGCTGGGCTGCTTCGATGCGAACTCGGGCCGCCCGCTGTGGGAAAAGGCGTTCTCGAGCCGCAGCGGTCTCGCGCAGGATGATTCGGTGGTCGCCGGCGGCGACGACTGGTCGGTCGTGACGGCGTACGACGCCGCTTCGGGCAACCAGCTGTGGCGCAACGACAAGCTGAAGAGCCGTGACGTCGGCGTGCCGTATCTGCTCGGGCACGCGGTCGTGATGGGCGATTACAAGGGCTTCGTGCACTTCCTGTCGCGCGAAGACGGCAGCTTCATCGCACGGATGAAGACCGACGGCAGCGCGATTACGGCGGCGCCGGTCCTCGCGGGCAATACGCTCGTCGTGCAGACGAAGGACGGCGGCCTGTACGGATTCCGTCCGCGCTGACGCGCAGGAAACATGCACGGCCGCGGCGCGACGGGCTTGTCCCGCGCGCCGCGGCCGCGCGACTTGAAGGCGGCCGGTGCTCCCGGCCGCTCGGTATTTGAAAGGCAGTTCGAGACGAAAGACGATGGCGCGCAACGCGCGCCAGGCGCGCGCATCCGGCGCGGCGCGAATTCGTGATATTTTCATTCAGCGCAGCCGCCCGCAGCAGCGGGCCTCCCGCTGCTGCGCATCACCGTAGAAAACACAGATGAAACCGGTCATTGCCCTTGTTGGGCGCCCCAATGTGGGGAAATCCACGCTGTTCAACCGGCTCACGCGCTCGCGTGATGCGCTGGTCGCCGACTTGCCAGGCCTGACGCGCGATCGCCATTACGGCGAAGGGCGTGTCGGCGAGCGGCCTTACCTCGTCGTCGATACGGGCGGCTTCGAGCCCGTCGCGAAGGACGGCATCCTGCACGAGATGGCGCGCCAGACGCGGCAGGCCGTCGAGGAAGCCGACGTCGTCGTGTTCATTGTCGACGGCCGTAACGGACTCGCGCCGCAGGACAAGTCGATCGCCGACTACCTGCGCAAGACCGGCCGGCCGATCTTCCTCGTCGTCAACAAGGCCGAGGGGATGAAGTACACGGCGGTCGCGACGGACTTCTACGAGCTCGGGCTCGGCGACCCGCGTGCGATCTCCGCCGCGCACGGCGATGGCGTGACCGACATGATCAACGAGGCGCTGGAAGTCGCGTACGCCGGTCAGCCGGAGGAAGCGGACGAGGACGACCCGTCGCGCGGCATCAAGATCGCGATCGTCGGCCGTCCGAACGTCGGCAAGTCGACGCTCGTGAACGCGCTGATCGGTGAAGATCGCGTGATCGCATTCGACATGCCGGGCACGACGCGCGATTCGATCTACGTCGACTTCGAGCGTAACGGCAAGAAATACACGCTGATCGACACGGCCGGCCTGCGTCGTCGTGGCAAGGTGTTCGAGGCGATCGAGAAATTCTCGGTCGTGAAGACGCTGCAGTCGATCTCCGATGCGAACGTCGTCATTCTTCTGCTGGATGCGCAGCAGGACATTTCCGACCAGGACGCACACATCGCCGGCTTCGTCGTCGAACAGGGCCGCGCGCTCGTGATCGGCGTCAACAAGTGGGACGGCCTCGACGAGCATGCGCGTGATCGCGCGAAAGCGGATTTGACCCGCAAGCTGAAATTCCTCGACTTCGCGAAATCGCATTACATTTCGGCCGCGAAGAAGACCGGCATCGGCGCGCTGATGCGCTCGGTTGACGACGCATACGCGGCGGCAATGGCGAAGCTGCCGACGCCGAAGCTCACGCGCGCGCTGATCGAGGCCGTCGAGTTCCAGCAGCCGCGCCGTCGCGGCCCGGTGCGTCCGAAGCTGCGCTACGCGCACCAGGGCGGCCAGAATCCGCCGTTGATTGTCATCCACGGTAACGCGCTCGATGCGGTGACCGAAACGTACAAGCGTTACCTGGAAAACCGGTTCCGCGAAACTTTCTCACTGACAGGGACTCCATTGCGCATAGAGTTCCGTTCGTCGAACAATCCGTACGCGGACAAGACCTGAAGACGTCTGTTACACGCGTCACGCAAGGGGTTGGCCGCAAGGCCTATGCCCCGGGCGGGCCAGGCAAAATCGGCTATAGTGTAGCGATTGGCGCCGGATCTCTTTTTCTTCGCCGCCAGTCCAGATCAACCTGCAAAAAAAGATGGAGTACGCCATGAGCAACAAAGGGCAATTGTTACAAGACCCGTTTTTGAACGCACTGCGCAAAGAGCACGTTCCCGTTTCGATCTACCTCGTCAATGGCATCAAGCTGCAAGGGAACATTGAATCGTTCGACCAGTACGTCGTGTTGCTCCGTAATACGGTGACCCAGATGGTGTACAAGCACGCCATCTCGACGGTCGTGCCGGCGCGCCCGGTGAATTTCCACCCGGACGCGGAAGCCTCGTCCTAACCTATCGCAGCGGCCGGCATCCGGTCGCCGCGAGCGACCGATGCCAGCCGCCTTATCTTGACACCTGAAAATTTGATCAACGCAGCGCTCGTCGGCATCGATTTCGGCAAGACCGATTTCGAAGCCAGTCTCGAAGAACTCAGTCTTCTCGCCTCCAGCGCGGGGGCCCGTCCCGCAGTCACCCTCACGGGTCGTCGCTCCAGTCCCGATGCCAAGATGTTCATCGGCAGCGGCAAAGCCGAAGAACTCCGGCTCGCCTGCGACGCGCACAACGTCGAAATCGTCATCTTCAACCACGCATTGGCGCCCGCCCAGCAACGTAATCTGGAGCAGGCACTTAACAGGCGCGTGGTCGATCGCACCAGCCTCATCCTCGACATCTTTGCACAGCGTGCCCGCAGCCACGAAGGCAAGCTGCAGGTCGAACTCGCGCAGCTTCAGTACCTGTCGACGCGGCTCATTCGCGCGTGGACCCACCTTGAACGGCAGAAGGGTGGTATCGGCCTGCGCGGCCCGGGTGAAACCCAGCTCGAAACCGACCGCCGGCTGATCGGCGAACGCATCAAGATGCTGAAGTCGCGGCTCGACCGGCTGCGCCGGCAACACAGCACGCAACGCCGCCAGCGCGCGCGCAGCGGCACGATGTCGGTGTCGCTCGTCGGCTATACGAACGCGGGCAAGTCGACGCTGTTCAACGCGCTGACGAAAGCGCAGGCCTACGCGGCCGACCAGCTGTTCGCCACGCTCGATACGACGTCACGGCGCGTGTACCTCGGCGACGAAGTGGGCCAGATCGTCGTGTCGGATACGGTCGGCTTCATCCGCGAGTTGCCTCACCAGCTGGTCGCCGCATTCCGTGCGACCCTCGAGGAAACGATCCACGCGGATCTGCTGCTGCACGTGGTCGATGCGTCGAGCGCGGTCAGGCTCGAGCAGATCGAGCAGGTCAATGGCGTGCTGCACGAGATCGGCGCGGACACGATCCGGCAGGTGCTGGTGTTCAACAAGATCGATGCCGTGCCTGAGCTGGCGGCCCGCGGCGACGCGGTCGAGCGGGACGAGTATGGTAATATTTCGCGCGTCTTTTTGAGCGCGCGCACCGGTCAGGGTCTTGACACGTTGCGTGCCGCCATCGCCGAAATCGCCTCCGCGGAACACCTTTCCAGCGCGACGTTACCCAACGGCGCGCTCGACGGCGCTCCCGCTGAACCACACGAAGACCACACGATTTCCGAACACGGGCGCTAACCGGTCCCGGCCGGTTCGCCGGCGTCTAATCTGGTGAACAAACTCTGGTGAACGAATACAACGAGCGGAGTACCTGGCGGCGGATGCGCGCCTTGCTGTCGATCAACGATCCCCGCTGGGGACGCGGCGAAAGCAATGGCAAAGACGGATCTCGTCCCCGCCCGAACGAATCGAAGCGTCCGCAAGGCGGCGACGGCGATGGTCCGCCCGATCTCGACGAGATGTGGCGCAACTTCAACCGGCGGCTGAACGGCCTTTTCGGCGGCAAGGGCGGCAACGGTTTCCGTCCTGACAACGGGCGAGCCGCGCGAGTCGGCGTCGGCATCGTGATCGGCGTGCTGGTCGCGGTCTACGCGGGCAGCGGGCTGTTCGTCGTACAGGAAGGGCAGACGGGCGTCGTGCTGCAGCTCGGCAAGCTGTCGGGCACGGTCGGCCAGGGTGTGCACTGGCGCGCGCCGTATCCGTTCGCGTCGCACGAGATCGTCGATACGTCGCAGGTCCGCTCGATCGAGATCGGCCGCAACAACGTCGTGCGTCTCGCGAACGTGAAGGAAGCAGCGATGCTGACGCGCGATGCCGACATCGTCGATGTGCGCTTCATCGTCCAGTACCGCATCCGCTCCGCGACCGATTACCTGTTCCGCAGCGTCGATCCCGAGCGCAGCGTCTCGCAGGCCGCCCAGGCCGCGGTACGTGCGATCGTCGGCACGCGCAGCGCAGCCGACGTGCTGAACCAGGATCGCGACGCGCTGCGCGAGCAGCTTTCCGCCGCGATCCAGCGCGATCTCGATCGCTATCAGTCGGGGCTCGAGGTGACGGCCGTCACGATGCAGAGCGTTGCCGCACCCGAGCAGACGCAGGCCGCGTACGGCGAAGTCGCGAAGGCACGCGACGAGCGTGAGGCCGCGAAGCGCGCCGCGCAGGCATATGCAAACGACCTGCTGCCGAAGGCGCAGGGCGATGCGGCGAAGCTCGTCGACGAAGCGAAGGCCTATGCCGATCGCGTGGTCACGGAAGCCGAAGGCGATGCCGACCGCTTCAAGCAGGTCTATGCACAGTACTCGAAGGCGCCTGCGGTGATCCGCGAGCGGATGTATCTCGAGACGATGCAGGAAATCTATTCGAACTCGACGAAGGTGTTCGTCGGCAACAAGGGCGGCAACAGCGTCGTGTATCTGCCGCTCGACAAGCTCGTCGAGCAGGGGCGACAAAACGCCGCGGGGTCCACGGGCGCATCCACGCCCGATGCGGCGTCGGCACCGGCGGCTGTCGCGCCGGCCGCAGCGGCACCCGCGAGTGCGGCGTCGGGCACCGACGTGCTGCGATCGCGCGAAGCGTTTCGCAGCCGGTCGCGCGAAGACGATCTGAAGTAACGGGGAGCGCAGAACATGAACCGAATCATTGCGCTCGTCGTCGCAATCGTGATCGTTGCCTTCGCGGCATCGTCGACAGTCCTTACCGTCGATCCGCGCCATGCGGCCGTGCTGTCGGGGCGCGATGGCGCGCAGCCCGAGCTGGCAGGCCCCGGCATCCATTTCAAATTGCCGCCGCCGCTGCAGACGGCCACGCTGATCGACACGCGCCTGCAATCGCTCGAGTCGTCGGATCCGCTGCAACTGGCAACGGAAGACAAGCACGACCTGCTCGTCGCCTACGCGGTGAAGTACCGGATCAGCGATCCGATGAAGTACTTCACGACGACGGGGGGCGACCCGTCCGCAGCCGGTGACCGTCTGGCCGGCGCGCTGAAGAGCGCACTCGGCGACGCGTTCGGCAAGCGTGCGCTCGACGATGCGCTCGGCGGCCAGCGTGCGATCGCCGATGCGGTGCGCGACGAAGTGAAGGCGAACGCGTCCGGCTTCGGCGTCGACGTGGTCGATGTCCAGCTGACGCGCGTCGACTTGCCGGCCGCGCAGACCGATGCCGTCTATCAGCGGATGATCGGCGCGCTGCGCGATCAGGCGGCGCAGGTGCGTGCGCAAGGCGCGGCCGACGTCGAACAGATCAAGGCGGACGCCGAACGCGAACAGCAGGCCGTGCTCGCGAACGCATACAAGTCCGCGCAGACGATCAAGGGCGAGGGCGACGCGAAGGCTGCCACGATTGCCGCCGACGCATTCGGCCGCGACCCGCAGTTCTACCAGTTCTACGCGAGCCTGCAGGCTTACCGAAACACGTTCAAGCGCAACGACATCATCGTCGTCGATCCCGACAGCGAGTTCTTCCGTTTCATGCGCAGCCCGACGGGCGGTGCCGCACCGGCGGCGCCTGCTCCCCGCAAACACTGACCTTGGGGCGCCGCGTCGAGCGGCGCCGTCGCTCGCATGGACCTGGCTGGCTCGTTGTTGCTCGCAGTAGCGCTGATGCTGATCATCGAGGGGGCGTTCCCCTTCGTGTTTCCCGTCGCCTGGCGCGACACGTTTCGTAGAATAGCTGAGCGGCCGCCGCATCATATCCGGATCGGCGGGCTGATCGTGATGGTGCTCGGGCTCATACTGCTGCTGCTCGCGACCTGACCGGAGACCTGATCCAGACGGTTTATCCGCCGTTCGTCCCGCCCGAATTCAGAATTTCCGATTCATATCGCGGCGCGCGTGTCGCGCGCTGTTTCCCGTCGTAGGACCGTACCGATGTCGACCTGGTTACTTCCCGAGAATATCGCCGACGTACTGCCGTCGGAAGCGCGCAAGATCGAGGAGCTGCGCCGCAGGCTGCTCGACCGCTTCCGTTCGTATGGCTACGAAATGGTGATGCCGCCGCTGCTCGAGTATCTCGAGTCGCTGCTGACGAGCGGCGGCGCCGACCTGCGCCTGCGCACCTTCAAGCTGGTCGACCAACTGTCGGGCCGTACGCTCGGCCTGCGCGCGGACATCACGCCGCAGGTCGCGCGGATCGACGCGCACCTGTTGAACCGCCAGGGCGTGACGCGCCTCTGCTATGCGGGCCACGTGATGCATACGCGTCCGCGCGGTCTGCACGCGACGCGCGAGCAGATCCAGATCGGTGCGGAAATCTACGGGCATGCCGGGCTGGAAGCCGATCTCGAAATCCAGCAACTGATGCTCGACGCGCTGCATCTCGCAGGTCTGTCGCGTATCCGTCTCGACCTCGGCCACGCGGGCGTGCTCGCGGCGCTGCTGGCGCGCGACGCGCAGGCTGCCGAGCGCGGCGAGTCGCTGTACGACGCGCTGTCGGGCAAGGACGTGCCGCTGCTGAACGAGCTCACCGACGATCTCGGCGCCGATACGCGCGCCGCGCTGCGCGCGCTGCCGCACCTCTACGGCGACGCGAGCGTGCTCGCCGAGGCGCGCACGCGCTTGCCGGTGCTGCCCGAAATCACGCGCGCGCTGGACGATCTGGCGCAACTCGCGGCGCAGGCGAAGGGTGCCGAGGTGGCGATCGATCTCGGCGACCTGCGTGGCTATGCGTATCACAGCGGTGCGATGTTCAGCGCCTACATCGACGGTGTGCCGAACGCCATTGCGCGGGGTGGCCGTTACGACCACGTCGGTCAGGCGTATGGCCGTGCCCGTCCGGCTACGGGCTTCTCGCTCGACCTGCGCGAGCTCGCGCGAATTTCGCCGGTCGAGGCGCGCGGCACCGCGATTCTCGCGCCGTGGGCGCAGGACGACGCGCTGAGCGCGGCCGTCGCGGCGCTGCGCGATGCGGGCGAGGTCGTGATCCAGGCACTGCCGGGCCACGACCATGTGCTCGACGAGTTCGCGTGCGACCGTTCGCTCGTCGAGCGCAACGGCGCATGGGTGGTCGAACCCCGATAAACAGGCGTTCGCGGGACGTGCTTCGGCGTGCATATCGTTGAAGCGAAACGGAAAAATTCGGAATCGCCCGCGAACATAGGTAGAATACGTTTTTAACCAGCTAACGAATCAACATGTCTGCCAGCGCAGTGAACGTGACTCCCGGGCGCAATGTCGTCGTCGTGGGAACGCAATGGGGTGATGAAGGCAAGGGCAAGATCGTCGACTGGCTGACGGACCACGCTCAGGGCGTCGTGCGTTTCCAGGGCGGTCACAACGCCGGCCACACCCTCATCATCGGCGGCAAGAAAACGATCTTGCGCCTCATTCCGTCGGGCATCATGCGTGAAGGCGTCGCCTGCTACATCGGCAACGGCGTCGTCCTGTCCCCCGAAGCACTGTTCAAGGAAATCGGCGAGCTGGAAGAAGCCGGCGTGAACGTGCGCGACCGCCTGTTCATTTCCGAAGCGACGACGCTGATCCTGCCGTATCACATCGCGATCGACCAGGCGCGCGAAGCGCGCAAGGGCGCGGGCAAGATCGGCACGACGGGCCGCGGCATCGGCCCCGCGTACGAAGACAAGGTCGGCCGCCGCGCGCTGCGCGTGCAGGACCTGTTCGACGCGAAGACCTTCGCCGACCGCCTGCGCGAAAACCTCGATTTCCACAACTTCGTGCTGACCCAGTACCTGGGCGGCGCGGCCGTCGATTTCCAGGCCACGCTCGACACGATGCTCGGCTATGCCGACCGCCTGAAGCCGATGGTGGCCGACGTGTCGCGCCGCCTGTACGACGCGAACAATGCGGGCCAGAACCTGCTGTTCGAAGGCGCACAAGGCACGCTGCTCGACATCGATCACGGCACCTATCCGTTCGTCACGTCGAGCAACTGCGTCGCAGGTGCGGCGTCGGCTGGCGCGGGCGTGGGTCCGCAGAAGCTCAACTACATCCTCGGCATCACGAAGGCATATTGCACGCGCGTCGGCTCGGGCCCGTTCCCGAGCGAACTGTACGATGCGGACAATCCGCAGCGTCAGGACCAGGTCGGCGTCACGCTCGCGAACGTCGGCAAGGAATTCGGTTCGGTCACCGGCCGTCCGCGCCGCACGGGCTGGCTCGACGCAGCCGCGCTGCGCCGCTCGATCCAGATCAACGGCGTGTCGGGCCTGTGCATGACGAAGCTCGACGTGCTCGACGGCCTCGACGAAGTCAAGCTGTGCGTCGGCTACAAGATCGACGGCAAGGATGCGGACATCCTGCCGCGCGGTGCCGCTGATGTGGCCCGTTGCGAGCCTGTCTACGAAACGTTTGCCGGCTGGAAGGAAAGCACGGTCGGCATCAAGACGTGGGAAGCACTGCCGGCGAATGCGCAGGCTTACCTGACCCGCGTCCAGGAAGTGGCTGGCGTGCCGGTCGACATGGTGTCGACGGGTCCGGACCGCGACGAAACGATTCTGCTCCGCCATCCGTTCAAGGTGTAATTTCCAGATGACGCAGCAAATCACGATGACGGCGGCAGACTTGATGACCGATCCGCGCAACGACGACAAGAACCTGTGGGTAGGCTGGGACGAGTATCACCGTCTCATCGAGCTGCTCGCGCTCCAGGTGCATGCATCGGGTTGGAAGTTCGACCAGATCCTGTGCCTCGCGCGCGGTGGCCTGCGCGTCGGCGATCAACTGTCACGCATCTACGACGTGCCGCTCGCGATCCTCGCGACGAGTTCGTATCGGGAAGCGGCCGGCACGGAGCAGGGCGACCTCGACATCGCGCAGTACATCACGATGACGCGCGGCAACCTGGCAGGCAACGTGCTGCTGGTCGACGATCTCGTCGATTCGGGCGTCACGCTTGCGCGCGTGCAGGAGCACCTGAAGGAGCGCTATCCGTCGGTGACGGCCGTGCGCTCGGCTGTGCTCTGGTACAAGGGTTGCTCGAAGGTCAAGCCCGACTATCACACGCAGTTTCTGCCGACGAATCCGTGGATTCATCAGCCGTTCGAGGAGTGGGACACGGTTCGCCCGCACAACCTCGAGGCGTGGATCAAGCGTGGTCGCGCACAGCGCGACGGCTCGGGCGCGTAAGCGGCCGGCCACTCGAACGAAAGCCTTGTACGGCGCCGCTTGCGGCGCCGTTTTTCATTGGGGCGCCATACGTGGCGCCACGCGTACCGTGGATCCGGTAGGCAGACGGCGCTGCCCCGGCTATGATTGGCAGCCCTGCCACAGCTCGCGCCGGATTGCATGCGCAGCGTGGATCACGTGGTTACAAGGCAACAGAGCAGGGCGGCGTTTCACGGGGGCGCGAGTAGAATAGCGCTCGTTTTGTCCGACCCGGACCCGATTATTACGCTTCATATGAACGACACGATCCACGCGACCGACGCAGCACACGCGCCGCACTCGACGCAACAACACTCGATGCGGGCGCTAGCGATAGCAGCCATCGGCGTCGTGTTCGGCGACATCGGCACCAGCCCGCTGTATTCGCTCAAGGAGGCGTTCAGCCCCGCACACGGCATTCCGCTCACCGAAGGATCGATTCTCGGCGTGATCTCGCTGCTGTTCTGGGCAATCATCCTGGTGGTCGGCATCAAGTACCTGCTGTTCGTGATGCGGGCGGACAACAACGGCGAAGGCGGCGTGCTCGCGCTGATGGCGCTGTCGTTGCGGCCGCTCGACTCGAAGACCCGCGTCGCGGGCGCGCTGATGGCGCTCGGGATCTTCGGCGCGTGCATGTTCTACGGGGACGCGGTGATCACGCCGGCGATCTCGGTGATGTCGGCGGTCGAAGGCCTCGAAATCGCGACGCCACACCTGTCCCATCTCGTGCTGCCGATCACGATCGTGATCCTGATCGCGCTGTTCTGGATCCAGCGCCACGGTACCGCACTGGTCGGCAAGCTGTTCGGCCCGATCATGGTGCTGTGGTTCGTCGTGATCGCCGCGCTCGGCGTGTACCACATCGTGCGGGTGCCGGGCATCATGGCGGCCATCAACCCGTATTACGCGGCGTCGTTCATGGCCGACCACCTGCTGCAGGCGTACGTCGTGCTCGGCTCGGTCGTGCTGGTGCTGACCGGTGCGGAAGCGCTCTACGCGGACATGGGCCACTTCGGCGCGAAGCCGATCCGCATTGCCGCCTACGGGCTCGTGATGCCGTCGCTCGTGCTGAACTACTTCGGCCAGGGCGCGCTGCTGATCCAGAACCCGAAGGCAATCGAGAACCCGTTCTTCCTGCTGGCACCTGAATGGGGGCTGCTGCCGCTCGTCATACTGTCGACGGTCGCAACCGTGATTGCGTCGCAGGCAGTGATCTCGGGCGCGTATTCGCTGACGTCGCAGGCCATCCAGCTCGGCTACGTGCCGCGCATGAAGGTGCTGCATACGTCGGAACTCGCGATCGGCCAGATCTACGTGCCGGTCGTGAACTGGCTGCTGCTGTTCGTGATCCTCTGCATCGTCATCGGCTTCAAGAGCTCCGACAACCTCGCGGCTGCGTACGGTATCGCCGTGACGGCGACGATGGTGATCACGACCGTGCTCGCCGCGGTCGTGATGGTGAAGGTGTGGAACTGGAACCGGCTGCTGGTCGGCGCGATCATCGCGGTGTTCCTCGCGGTCGACCTCGGCTTCTTCGGCGCGAACCTGCTGAAGGTCGCGCAGGGCGGCTGGCTGCCGCTCGGCATCGGCGCGTTGCTGTTCTTCCTGCTGATGACCTGGTACAAGGGGCGTCACATCGTCAAGGAGCGCACGGCGGCCGACGGTATCCCGCTCGAGCCGTTCCTGCAGGGGCTGCTCGCCCATCCGCCGCATCGCGTGTCGGGTACCGCGATCTACCTGACCGGCAACGACAAGCTCGTGCCCGTGAGCCTGCTGCACAACCTGAAGCACAACAAGGTGCTGCACGAGCGGACCATTTTCCTCACGTTCGTCACGCGCGACATTCCTTACGTGCGCGACGACAAGCGCCAGACCTCGCGTGATGCGGGCGGCGGGTTGTATATCGTCAGGGCCGAGTACGGCTTCAACGAGACGCCGGACGTGAAGGCCGTGCTCGAAGAGTTTGGCCGCACGCACGACATGACGTTCGAGTTGATGGATACGTCGTTCTTCCTCGCACGCGAAACGGTCGTGCCGACGCATCTGCCCGGGATGTCGATCTGGCGCGAGCGCGTGTTCGCATGGATGCACCAGAACGCCGCGAAGCCGACCGACTTCTTCTCGATCCCGGCGAACCGCGTGGTCGAACTCGGGACGAAGATCGAAATCTGATCGCGGTGTGGCGTGCGGGCCGTCCGTCCGCGCGCCCTGTTCGCCGAAGCCATAAAAAAAGCCCGCCTTTCGGCGGGCTTTTTTGTATGCCGCGCAGGCTTGCGGGTGCTTAGCGCTTCAGCTTGGCGAACGCCGCGGCCATTGCGCCGGCCGGTTCCGGTTCGCGCGAACGCTGCGGGCGGGCCGCGCCGCGCCCCGCGTTGCCGCGATCCTGGCCGCCGCGCGACGACATGCCGGGCGCTGCCGCATCGTCGTCGAGGCGCATCGTCAGCGCAATGCGCTGGCGCTTCACGTCGACATCGATCACCTTCACCTTGACGACCTGGCCGGCCTTCACGACTTCGTGCGGATCCTTGATGAACTTCGTCGACATCGCGGATACGTGGACGAGGCCGTCCTGGTGGACGCCGATGTCCACGAACGCGCCGAACGCGGCGACGTTCGTCACGACGCCTTCGAGCGTCATGCCCGGCACGAGATCCGACACCTTCTCGACGCCTTCGCGGAACGTCGCGGTCTTGAATTCGGGGCGTGGATCGCGGCCCGGCTTCTCCAGTTCGGACAGGATGTCGCGCACGGTCGGCAGGCCGAAACGTTCGTCAACAAATTCCGTCGGGGACAGGCCCGACAGTGCTTCGCGGTTGCCGAGCACGTCGTCGATGCGCTTGCTGATCTTTGCGAGCATCCGCTCGACGACCGGATACGCCTCCGGGTGCACCGACGAGCGGTCGAGCGGATTCTCGCCGCCGTTGATGCGCAGGAAGCCGGCGGCCTGTTCGAAGGTCTTGTCGCCGAGGCGCGGCACCTTGCGCAGGTGCTCGCGCGACGGGAACGGGCCGTTCGCATCGCGGTAGTCGACGATGTTGCGCGCGAGCGTCGCGTTCAGGCCCGATACGCGGGCGAGCAGCGGGGCCGACGCGGTGTTCGCGTCGACGCCGACCGCGTTCACGCAGTCCTCTACGACTGCGTCGAGCGAGCGGGCGAGTTCGCGCTGGTTCACGTCGTGCTGGTACTGGCCGACGCCGATGGCCTTCGGCTCGATCTTCACGAGTTCGGCGAGCGGGTCCTGCAGCCGGCGCGCGATCGACACGGCGCCGCGCAGCGACACGTCCATCTCCGGGAATTCCTTCGCGGCCAGCTCGGATGCCGAATAGACCGACGCGCCGGCTTCCGACACGACGATCTTCTGCAGGCGCAGCTCCGGGTGTTTCGCGATCAGTTCGCTCGCGAGCTTGTCGGTTTCGCGCGACGCGGTGCCGTTGCCGATGCTGATCAGCTCGGCCTGCGTCTGCGCGGCGATGCGTGCGAGTTTCGCGATCGAGCCGTCCCAGTCGCGGCGCGGCTCGTGCGGGTAGATCGTGTCGGTCGCGAGCACCTTGCCGGTGCGGTCGACGACGGCGACCTTCACGCCCGTGCGCAGGCCGGGGTCGAGACCGATCACGGCCTTCGGGCCGGCCGGCGCGGCCAGCAGCAGGTCGTTCAGGTTGCGCGCGAACACGCGGATCGCTTCCGTTTCGGCCGTTTCGCGCAGTTGCGTGAGCAGCTCGTTCTCGATGTGCGGCTGCACCTTCACGCGCCAGCACCAACGGCATACGTCGGACAGCCATTTGTCGGCCGGGCGGTTCTGGTTCGCGATGCCGAAATGGCGCGCGATCATCGCCTCGCCGGGATGCGGCACCTGCGCGTCGAGCTCTTCGCCGAGGCCGAGCTTGACCGTCAGCACGCCCGCGTTGCGGCCGCGGAACAGCGCGAGGGCGCGGTGCGACGGCACGGTCTTGATCGTTTCCGCGTAGTCGTAATAGTCGCGGAATTTCTCGCCTTCCTCGTTTTCCTTGCCCTCGACGACGGCCGACGACACGACGCCCTGGTTGTGCAGGTAGTCGCGCAGCTTGCCGAGCAGCTCGGCCGTTTCGCCGAACTGTTCGGACAGGATGTCACGCGCACCGTCGAGTGCGGCCTTCACGTCGGCGACGCCCTTGTCGGCGTCGACGTACGCGGCGGCCTCGGCCTGCGGGTCGAGCAGCGGGTTCGCGAGGAGCGCCTGGGCGAGCGGCTCGAGGCCGGCTTCGCGGGCGATCTGCGCACGCGTGCGGCGCTTCGGCTTGTACGGCAGATAAAGGTCTTCGAGCACCTGCTTGCTATCGGCCGCGTCGATGGCGGCGCGCAGTTCGTCGGTCAGCTTGCCCTGTTCGTCGATGCTCGACAGGATCGTCGCGCGGCGATCCTCGAGTTCGCGCAGATACAGGAGGCGTTCCTCGAGCTGGCGCAACTGCGTGTCGTCCAGGTTGCCGGTCACTTCCTTGCGGTACCGGGCAATGAACGGAACGGTCGAGCCTTCGTCGAGGAGTTGCACTGCCGCCGCGACCTGGCGCGGCTGGACGGCCAGTTCGGTGGCGATGCGCTGTACGATCTTGAGTGCTACGGTTTCCGTCATGTCGTGGATGATCTGCCTGCTGAAATCGCGGCGGGGGCCGGCAGGCCCGAAGCGGCGGGCTGCGTGGCGGGCCCGACGGGCCAGATGCCGCGGGTGAGTGAAGCGGGGCATTTTGCCATAAATGGCGGAGCGCCCAGCCGGGGGTGATAGAATTTGACACATGTCCCGCAGCTTTCCTACGACGTTGCCAACTTCCCGAATTTCTCTCGTCGCGCTCGGCGCAGCGCTCGCCGCGGCTTTGTCTGCCGGGCCTTCCGGCGCGTTCGCGCAAGCTTCGGACGCAACCGCGCCGGCCGCCGCCGCGGCTGCACCCGTGATGGCCTCGGCCGCACCGGATTTCGATGCCCGTCAAAAAGTGCTCAATCAACGCTCCGCAGAAAACGATTATCGTTATGCGGTGGCCGAGCACGATTGCTACAGCAAGTTTTTCGTCAATCACTGTCTCGGCAAGGCGCGTGTCCAGATGCGCGACGAGCGGGCGAGCATCCGCCAGGAGCAGCTCGCGCTCAACGACGAGCAGCGGGCAGTGCGCGCGCAGCAGCGCGACCAGCAGCAGGCGCTGAAGGCGGCGCAGAACGCGGCGGAAGCGCCGCAGCGCGCGGCGAACGACGCGGCAAACGCGGCTGCGTTCCGCGACAAGCAGGAGCAGAATGCTCTGAAGCAGGCGCAGCGTGGCGCGGAAGGGCCGCAGCGCGCGGCGAGCAAGCAGGCATACGACCAGAAGCAGGGCGACTTCCAGCGCAAGCTCGACCAGGCGCACCAGCAGGCTGCGCAGAAGGCGCAGGAGCGGGCGGACAACGCCGCGCGCTACGAGCAGAAGCAGAAGGAAGCCGTGCAGCACAAGGCCGATGTCGAGCAGCGTCAGAAGGAAGCGGCCGAGAAGGCGCAGCAGAAGCAACAGCAGGGGCAGTAACGTGTTGGATTGATCCGGAATCAGTCTCGTGCGCGCTGGCACGCCAGCCGGCGCGCTGCTTCGATGAGGAGGCGCATATGCAAAACCGTCCTACGGAACAGCAGCAGGAATTGCACAACCGTTTGGTTGCATTGCAGGAGCAGCACCAGCAGCTCGCTCGGGAGATCGAGCTGAAGGAAGGACACTCCGACATCGACGACATCACGCTGCACCGGCTGAAGAAGGAAAAGCTGGCGGCCAAGGACAAAATCATTTTGCTGCAATCGCAGCTGGAACCGGATAAGCGCGCCTGAGCGCGGCCTGGCAAGCGCCGGCGCCGCCCGGGCGCTGGACACAGGAACGCTTGCCTTGAATTCACCGCTTGAAGCCACCCCCGATGCCCGGCGCGATGTATCGCCCGCCGGGCGCGCTCGTGCGCCCGAAGGCACCTTTGAACTGAGCCGCAAGCGCGTCGACGAACTCGACACGATCTTCGGCGAAGGTGGCTTGCTGGCGCGCGCGCTCGACGGTTATCGGCCGCGTATGGCGCAGATCGAGATGGCGCGCGCGGTCGCGTCCGCGATGGAAGCGTCCGCGCGCCGGATGCCCGACCCCGAGATCTTCGAAACCCGCAAGCGGCCGGCGCGTCGCCTCGGCGATGGCGACAAGGCGGCCGAACCGGGCGCGGATGCCGCCGCAACCGAGGCCGACAGCGATGCCGGCGACAACACGCTGATCGTCGAGGCCGGTACGGGGACCGGCAAGACCTATGCGTACCTCGTGCCCGCGATGCTGTGGGGCGGCAAGGTGATCGTGTCGACCGGCACGAAACACCTGCAGGACCAGCTGTTCGCGCGCGACATCCCGACCGTGCGCAACGCGCTCGCGGTGCCGGTGTCGGTCGCGATGCTGAAGGGCCGTGCAAACTACCTGTGCCACTACTACCTGCAACGCACGGCCGACAACGGCCGGTTGCCGTCGCGGCAGGATACGGCCTATCTGCAGGAAATCGTCCGTTTCGCGAAGATCACGAAGAGCGGCGACAAGGCCGAACTCGCGAGCGTGCCGGAAACGGCGCCGGTGTGGTCGATGGTCACGTCGACGCGCGACAACTGCCTCGGCCAGGAGTGCCCGCATTACAAGGACTGCTTCGTGATGCAGGCGCGGCGCGAGGCGCAGCAGGCCGATGTCGTCGTCGTCAACCATCACCTGTTCTTCGCGGACATCATGCTGCGCGATACGGGGATGGCCGAGCTGCTGCCGAACGCGAACACGGTCATCTTCGACGAAGCGCACCAGTTGCCGGAAACGGCGACGCTGTTCTTCGGCGAGACGTTGTCGACGACGCAGATTCTCGAGCTCGCCCGGGACACGGTGGCGGAAGGCCTGAGCCATGCACGCGACGCGGTCGAGTGGGTGAAGCTCGGCGGCGATCTCGAGCGCGCGGCGCGCGATTTGCGCCTTGCGTTCGCGAACGACCAGATCGTCCGCATGTCGCTCGCCCAGCTCGGCGACGATCACCCGATGTTCGGCGCGCTCGACGCGCTCGAGGCTGCGCTCGACGCGTTGGCGTCGGCGCTTGCCAGCCAGGCCGAACGGGCGGAATCGCTCGGCGCGTGCCTGCGGCGCGCACGCGAGCTGCAGGACCTGCTGGCCGGCTGGGTCGCACCCGGCGCGACGGAAGCGGCGGCGAAGGCCGACGCAACGGCGGCCGGCGACAAGGCGGCATCCGACGGCGATCCGAACGAGAAGGTGCGCTGGGTCGAAGTGTTCGCGCATACGGTCCAGCTGCACGAAACGCCGCTGTCGGTCGCGCCGATTTTTGCCAAGCAGCGCGCGGGCGTGCCGCGTGCATGGGTGTTCACGTCGGCCACGCTGTCGGTGCGCGGCGATTTCACGCACTATGCGGCGCAGATGGGCCTCAGCTCGCGTCGCTCGATGACGCTCGCAAGCCCGTTCGACTACCAGTCGCAAGGGCTGCTGTACGTGCCGCGTAACTTGCCGCAACCGTCTTCGCCGGCGTTTACCGATGCCGTCTTCGATGCCGCGCTGCCGGCGATCGAGGCGTCCGGTGGCGGTGTGTTCATGTTGTGCACGACGCTGCGCGCGGTCGACCGGATCGCGTCGAAGCTGCGTGACGTGATCGAATCGCGCGGCTGGAACACGCCACTGCTCGTGCAGGGCGATGCGAGCCGCACCGAACTGCTCGACCGCTTCCGCGCGTATGGCAACGCGATCCTGGTCGGCAGCCAGAGTTTCTGGGAAGGCGTCGACGTGCGCGGCGACGCGCTGTCGCTCGTCGTGATCGACAAGCTGCCGTTTGCGCCGCCGGACGATCCGGTGCTGGCCGCGCGGCTCGACGCGCTGACGAAGAAGGGGCTGAGCCCGTTCGCCGTGCACCAGTTGCCGCAGGCCGTGATTACGCTGAAGCAGGGTGCGGGCCGGCTGATTCGCGCGGAGACGGATCGCGGCGTGCTGATGATCTGCGACACGCGGCTTGTCGACAAGCCCTACGGGCGCCGGATCTGGCAGAGCCTGCCGCCGTTCAAGCGGACCCGCGAGATCGCGGTCGTCCAGGACTTCTTCGACGATCACCGTTCGGCAAAGCGCACGTGACGGCGCGCGCGGCGATCGTCGCGCGATCGCACCGGCGCCGCCTGAGTGCGGCGCCAATAAAAAACCCGGCTCGATGGCCGGGTTTTTTTGTTCGTGCAGCGAGGGCTGCACGGTGCTTTCGTCAGAACTGCCACCACGACTTTTTCGCGCCGGGGCGCGAGTGGCCCGTGACATACGGGCTGTCGGGGAACGTGCCGGCGAGCACGCGCTTCGTGTCCTCGGCGAGTTGCGGCTGGTTCAGCTTGCCGTACGACAGGATCATGATGTGCAGCGCGTCCTCGATCGCCGGGGCGCCCTTGTAGTCCTTGATCGCGAGCTGCGCACGGTTGATGGCCGCGACGTAGGCGCCGCGCCGGTAGTAGTAGTCGGCCGCGTGCACTTCGTGCGACGCGAGCGCGTTGACGATGTAGCGCATCCGCGCGGCGGCGTCGGGCGCATACTTGCTCTTCGGGAAGCGGTCGACGACGACCTTGAACGCATCGTACGATTCGCGCAGTGCCTGCGGATCGCGCTCGCTCATGTCCTGGCCGGAGAAGCGGCCGAACAGGCCCAGATCGTCGTTGAAGTGGATCATCCCCTTCAGGTAGTACGCGTACGGAATATCCGGATGATCGGGGTGGAGCTGGATGAAGCGATCGACGGCCTGGTCGGCGGCCGCCGCTTCGTTATCCTTCCAGTTGCAGTATGCAACGTTGATCTGCGCCTGTTGCGCGAAATGGCCGAACGGATCGCGACCTTGCAGCGATTCGAAATATTTCGCGCACTTGCCCCAGTCGCCTCCGGACAGTGCGTCCTGGGCCTCTGAGTATAATTTGTTGTTCGACCAGGTAGCCGTCTCGTCCTGCTTCTGCGGCAAGCCGTGGCAGCCGGCGATGAGGGCCGCGGCCGCTACCGCCGCAGCCCGGGCGGCGGCGGTTCTGGCCGTGCGTTTGGTCGAATTCATCATGCTCGCATGTCCTAGCTTCAAGTCTCGGTGACCCAGTCTAAATGACCCGTTCAAGTTCGCAGAATGCCCAGCCGGGCACACCAAATCGCGAAGATTATAGCCCAAGCGATCGGCCCGCCGACGCTGCCTCGGGGGATTCCCTCGATGACGATCTGACCGGCGACGCAATGCAGCCGCCCGTCGTGCCGTCCGCAGCGGTCGATGAAGCGCCGCGCGTCGTCGAAGTGCCACTGTCGCTCGCGGGCGAACGCCTCGACAAGGCGCTCGCCCAACTGTTCCCCGAATTCTCGCGCAGCCGCCTGCAGAGCTGGATCGAGGCGCAGCGCGTGCTCGTCGACGGCGCGCCGGCGAAGATCCGCCAGCCGGTGCCGCTCGGCGCGAAGATCCAGCTCGTCCCCGACCTGCTCCCCGAGCAGCTCGCCTTTACGCCGGAGCCGGTGCCGCTCGACGTGATCTACGAGGACGACGCGCTCGTCGTCATCAACAAGCCGGCCGGCCTCGTCGTGCATCCGGCCGCCGGCAACTGGAGCGGCACGATCCTCAACGGGCTGCTGCACCGCTATGGCGACGCGGCGGCCGGCCTGCCCCGCGCAGGGATCGTCCACCGGCTCGACAAGGAAACGTCGGGCCTGATGGTGGTGGCGCGCACGCTGGCCGCGCAGACGGACCTCGTGCGCCAGTTGCAGGCCCGCACGGTGAAGCGCCGCTATTTCGCGCTGGTGTGGGGCACGATGCCCGAGGAAGGCACGATCGATGCGCCGATCGGCCGCGATCCGCGTGAACGCACGCGCATGGCCGTCGTCACGGGCGCATCGGGCAAGCCTGCGCGCACGCATTTCCGCACGGTTGACACATGCCTGTGGCAACGTCAGCCGGTTTCGGCGATTCAGTGCGATCTCGAGACCGGTCGCACGCACCAGATCCGCGTGCACTGCGCGCATGCCGGGCATCCGCTGCTCGGCGATCCCGTGTACGGGCGTGCGCGCGGCAAGCGCTCGGTCACGCCGCTGCCGGACGGGTTCGCGCGACAGGCGCTGCATGCATGGCGGCTCGGTCTCGTGCATCCAGTCACGGGCAAGGCGATGCAATGGCGCTGCCCGTTGCCGGACGACATGAACACGCTGGTCGCGGCGCTCGGCTTCGGGCAAGGCGACGAGGAATTCGGCGACGATGACGGTGTCTACGACGATGACGATTTCGGCGGCGAGTATCACGATGACGAGCCGTACCTGGACGATGAGGAGGAGTGAGTGCCGATGACGAACCTGGCGCCGATGACGTGGCGGGACTGCGTACAGCCCGACTGGCAGGTGTCGCCGCGCGTGCGTGCGCTGGTCACGACGCGCGACGGCGGGCTGAGCGAAGGCCCGTACGGGCGCTGGCAGGGCGGAGACGCGCTGCCGGGCGGCATGAATCTCGGCCTCCATACCGGTGACGACCCGGCCCATGTCGCCGGGAATCGCGCGCGTTTGCTGGCGCTGGCAGGCCAGTCGAATGCTGCGTGGCTCGAGCAGGTTCACGGCGCGCAGATCGTGCGTGCGGACGAGGTGATCGCGGCGGCACCTGCGGCTACGGCGCCGGTGCAGGCCGATGCGAGCGTCACCGACCGGACGGGTGCCGTCTGCGTCGTGATGGTCGCGGATTGCCTGCCCGTGCTGCTGTGCGACGTGCAGGGCCGCGCAGTCGGCGCCGCACATGCAGGCTGGCGCGGGCTGGCGGCCGGCATCGTCGAGCAGACCGCGGCGCGTGTCGCGGCACTTGCGGGCGGTGCGACGGACGCGCTTCATGCGTACCTCGGGCCGGCGATCGGCCCGCGGGCGTTCGAGGTCGGCGCCGACGTGCGTGATGCGTTTCTCGACACGGCCCCGCACTCGGAGCATGATGAAACCCGGCTTGCGTTCGTCGCGATCGATGGCGCGCCGGGCAAGTTTCTCGCCGATCTCTATGCGCTCGCGCGCCTGCGTCTCGCGCGTGCGGGCGTTGCGCACGTGAGTGGCGGGACGGCCTGTACGGTCACCGAACAGGATCGTTTCTATTCGTACCGGCGTGATCGCGTGACGGGCCGCATGGCGGCGGCGATCTGGCTGGCCGATTGACGAGATGCGCATGCACGCAGGGTTTGCTGCGCCGCAAAATCGGGTTATCTCGATATTTTGGCGGCCATGCCGCGCGGCATGCGCGAATGAATGAAAAATCCCGAAGTCAAGTCAATCAAAATGTTTTATGTTTCGCCGGAACCCTTGTCCCGTCTGTTGTGCGAGGATTATCTCCGTACGGAAATGTTCAGCGGCTTGACATGGCGCTTCACATGGGGAAAACGATAATGATAAAAATACCGCACTGCGGCAGAATCTGGAGACGCCTCTCCAGAGCATGACGGCCCGGCTCGCAGCCGGCATGCCGCGCGCGAGCAGGATTTCACGATAGACGCTCACGAATCACCGGTAAGGCAGGTAATGACAGCATCGAAAAAATCGTCGACGTCCGCTCAGGCGGGCACTTCCACGGGCAGCATTGGTTTCGATCCGGCCGCCCAGCCGATGCAGCAGATGTTCGAGTCGTGGTTGAACGCGTGGCGCGGTTTTGCAGATCCGGCACGCGCCGCGACTGCGTCGGCCACCGTGAATCCGTTCGCAACATTCCAGTTTCCGACATCGTTTCCGTTCCAGATGCCGTCGATGCCCGATTTCGGCGCGATGGCGTCGCCGTTCGCCGGGTTGAAGCTGCCGGCCGCCGCGATTCCGCCCGAGCGGCTGCAGGCGCTGCAGGCCGACTACGCGCGCGATTGCATGGCGCTGATGCAGCAGGCCGCCGCGGCGAAGCTCGAGTCGCCCGAACTGAAGGACCGCCGTTTCAGCGGCGATGCGTGGAAGGCGTCGCCGGCGCATGCGTTCGCGGCAGCCTGGTATCTGCTCAACGCGCGCTATCTGCAGGAACTGGCCGACGCGCTGCAGACCGATCCGAAGACGCGCGAGCGCATTCGTTTCACGGTCCAGCAGTGGACGGCCGCGGCCGCGCCGAGCAACTTCCTCGCACTCAATCCCGACGCACAGAAATCGATCCTCGAGACGCAGGGCGAAAGTCTGCGGCAAGGGATGATGAACCTGCTCGGCGACATGCAGCGCGGCAAGATTTCGCAGACCGACGAATCGCAGTTCGTGGTCGGCAAGAACCTTGGATGTACTGAAGGTGCGGTCGTCTACGAGAACGACCTGATCCAGCTGATCCAGTACACGCCGAAGACGGACAAGGTGTTCGAGCGGCCGCTGCTGATCGTGCCGCCCTGCATCAACAAGTTCTACATCCTCGACCTGCAGCCCGAGAATTCGCTCGTCGCGCATGCGCTGTCGAACGGCCATCAGGTGTTCCTCGTGTCGTGGCGCAACGCGGACGCATCGGTCGCGCACAAGACGTGGGACGACTACATGAACGAAGGGCTGCTCGCGGCGATCGACGCCGTGCAGCAGGTCAGCGGCCGCGAACAGATCAACACGCTCGGCTTCTGCGTCGGCGGCACGATGCTCGCGACCGCGCTCGCGGTGCTGGCCGCGCGCGGCGAACATCCGGCCGCGTCGATGACGCTGCTCACCGCGATGCTCGACTTCACCGACACCGGCATTCTCGACGTGTTCGTCGACGAGGCGCACGTGCAGATGCGCGAGCAGACCATCGGCGGCAAGAACGGCACGCAGCCGGGGCTGATGCGCGGCGTCGAATTCGCGAACACGTTCTCGTTCCTGCGGCCGAACGATCTCGTGTGGAACTACGTCGTCGACAACTACCTGAAGGGCCGCACGCCGGCGCCGTTCGACCTGCTGTACTGGAACAGCGATTCGACGAGCCTGCCGGGCCCGATGTATGCGTGGTACCTGCGCAATACCTATCTCGAGAACAAGCTGCGCGAACCAGGCGCGCTGACCGTGTGCGGCGAATCGGTCGACCTGACGCTGATCGACGTGCCGACCTTCATCTACGGCTCGCGCGAGGATCACATCGTGCCGTGGCAGACGGCCTACGCGTCCACGTCGATCCTGTCGGGCCCGCTGAAGTTCGTGCTCGGCGCGTCGGGGCACATCGCGGGCGTGATCAATCCGCCGGCGAAGAAGAAGCGCAGCTACTGGGTCAACGACAGCGATCTGCCCGAATCGGCGGACGACTGGTTCGCCGGTGCCACCGAGCAACCGGGCAGCTGGTGGACGACCTGGGTCGAATGGCTCGACCAGTACGGCGGCCGCAAGGTGGAGCCGCCCGCCCAGCCCGGTACCGCGCAGTTCCCAGTGATCGAGCCGGCGCCGGGCCGCTACGTGTTGCAGCGCGATTGACGAAAACCGGACAGCGGCGCAGGCTGTCCGGTGCACCGCAGTTTTTTTAACAGGGCCGGTAGCGATGCGCCGTGTCGTGCGGGCCTGGAGGAAAGGGAAATGACGGACGTAGTGATCGTATCGGCCGCGCGGACCGCGGTCGGCAAATTCGGCGGTTCGCTTGCGAAGATTGCGGCGCCCGAGCTGGGCGCGACGGTGATCCGCGCGGTGCTGGAGCGTGCGGGCGTGAAGCCCG
>NZ_JAAGPE010000078.1:0-35786 GCF_017104605.1 Burkholderia sp. Ac-20384
CGCCGCGGAACCGGCCCAACCCGCGCCGCCGGCCACCGTGCAACCGCCGGCACAACCGGCTGCACCGCCCGCGCCTTCGCCTGTCACATCGCCTGTCACACAGTGAACTGACGTGCGCATGCACGCGATTCGGCAATTTCGACCGATTACAGATTTCCGTGAAATGGCCGATGACACTCTTTAACAACTATTTCAGTCCACCGGCAGACAATGGGAAACGTTTCATAGACATCGGCTTCTAACCGATACACCCCATGCAGACGGGAACGGGGTGTGCAGCGCAAGCCCCTTGAAACCGGCAAGGCTCGCCCCACCTAGGGGACAACAAGGCCAGATGCCACTGCGAAGAGGAGTGCCGCCATGCAAATGATCTACAACAGCCCCAACTACTGCGTCGTCGAATTCGCGCCGCAGGCCGGCCACCACCTGATGAATGCCGGCGGATATGAAATCGTCGACAAGAACGCGCAGCGCGAAATCTTCATCGACGGCGAACTTGCCGAACGATTCCGCGCGCACGTGAAACAGTTGATCGAGGATGAGCCGTCGCTCGACGAGGTCGACGAATTCCTCGGACAATTCGACAGCCTGATGATGATGCCCGTCGTACTGCACTGACGACCCGCGGCCCGCCGCCTCGTGCGGCCGGGCCATTCGCCGCGCATCGACGCGGCGCCGCGAGCACTCCGATCATGCCCCCGCCCGGTTCGCCGGCGGGGGTTTTCATTTGGCGGCCCGGCCGGCGCGGCGCAAGGCCGGGCGGTGCCCATGCGCACCGGCTACAATGACGGCTTTCCCGTCTTCGCCGGTCTTTCGCCCATGTCTGCGACTCCTCTCGCCGCTTCCGTCCCGCTCGACGCGCCCTACACGCGCGGCGCCGCACTGCCTGCGCTGCTCAAATCGCGCATCCTGATCCTCGACGGCGCGATGGGCACGATGATCCAGCGCTACAAGCTCGACGAAGCCGCGTATCGCGGCGAGCGCTTCAAGGATTTCCCGCGCGACATCAAGGGCAACAACGAGTTGCTGTCGATCACGCAGCCGCAGATCATCCGCGAGATCCACGACCAGTACTTCGCGGCCGGCGCCGACATCGTCGAGACCAACACGTTCGGCGCGACGACCGTCGCGCAATCCGACTACGAGATGGAAGATCTCGTCGTCGAGATGAACATCGAATCGGCGAAGCTCGCGCGCGAAGCGGCCGAGAAATACGCGACGCCGGAAAAGCCGCGCTTCGTCGCGGGCGCGATCGGGCCGACGCCGAAGACGGCCAGCATCTCGCCGGACGTCAACGATCCGGGCGCACGCAACGTCACGTTCGACGAGCTGCGCGCGTCGTACTACCAGCAGGCGAAGGCGCTGCTCGACGGCGGCGTCGACCTGTTCCTCGTCGAGACGATCTTCGACACGCTGAACGCGAAGGCCGCGCTGTTCGCGCTCGACGAGCTGTTCGAGGACACCGGCGAGCGCCTGCCGATCATGATCTCGGGCACCGTCACCGATGCGTCGGGCCGGATCCTGTCGGGCCAGACGGTCGAGGCGTTCTGGAATTCGCTGCGCCATGCGAAGCCGCTCACGTTCGGCCTGAACTGCGCGCTCGGCGCGGCGCTGATGCGCCCGTACATCGCCGAGCTCGCGAAGCTGTGCGACACGTACGTGTCGTGCTACCCGAACGCGGGCCTGCCGAACCCGATGGCCGAGACGGGCTTCGACGAGACGCCGGACGTCACGTCGGGCCTCCTGAAGGAATTCGCGCAAGCCGGGCTCGTGAACCTCGCGGGCGGCTGCTGCGGCACGACGCCCGAACACATCGCCGAGATCGCCAAGGCGCTCGCCGACGTGAAGCCGCGCCGCTGGCCGAACCAGTACAGCGACAACACCTGACCCGACCGCCCACGCCCTTCATCACCAGAATCCGCACCGCCATGACCGATCACATGATGCGCCTCGCCGGCCTCGAGCCGTTCAACGTCACGCCCGGGACGCTCTTCATCAACGTCGGTGAACGCACCAACGTCACCGGCTCGAAGGCGTTCGCACGCATGATCCTCAACGGCCAGTTCGACGAGGCGCTCGCGGTCGCGCGCCAGCAGGTCGAGAACGGCGCGCAGGTGATCGACATCAACATGGACGAGGCGATGCTCGATTCGAAGGCGGCGATGGTGCGCTTCCTGAACCTGATCGCATCGGAACCGGACATCGCGCGCGTGCCGATCATGATCGACTCGTCGAAGTGGGACGTGATCGAGGCAGGCCTGAAGTGCGTGCAGGGCAAGGCGATCGTGAACTCGATCTCGCTGAAGGAAGGCGAGGACGCGTTCCGCCATCACGCGAACCTGATCCGCCGCTACGGCGCGGCGGCCGTCGTGATGGCGTTCGACGAAACCGGCCAGGCCGACACGTACGAGCGCAAGACCGAGATCTGCAAGCGCTCGTACGACTTCCTCGTGAACGAAGTCGGCTTCCCGCCGGAAGACATCATCTTCGACCCGAACATCTTCGCGGTCGCGACCGGCATCGAGGAGCACAACAACTACGCGGTCGACTTCATCGAGGCGACCCGCTGGATCAAGCAGAACCTGCCGTACGCGAAGGTGAGCGGCGGCGTGTCGAACGTGTCGTTCTCGTTCCGCGGCAACGACCCGGTGCGCGAAGCGATCCACACCGTGTTCCTGTACCACGCGATCCAGGCGGGGATGGACATGGGGATCGTCAACGCGGGCCAGCTCGGCGTGTACGCCGACCTCGACCCGGAGCTGCGCGAGCGCGTCGAGGACGTGATCCTGAACCGCCGCGACGATTCGACCGACCGGCTCCTCGAGATCGCCGACAAGTTCAAGGCGGGCGGCGCGAAGAAGGAAGAGAACCTCGAGTGGCGCAACCAGCCGGTCGAGAAGCGGCTCTCGCATGCACTCGTGCACGGCATCACGAACTTCATCGTCGAGGATACCGAGGAAGTGCGTGCGAAGATCGCCGCGGCCGGCGGCCGCCCGATCAACGTGATCGAAGGGCCGCTGATGGACGGGATGAACATCGTCGGCGACCTGTTCGGCCAGGGCAAGATGTTCCTCCCGCAGGTCGTGAAATCGGCGCGCGTGATGAAGCAGGCCGTCGCGCACCTGATCCCGTTCATCGAGGAAGAAAAGCGCCTGCTCGCGGAAGCGGGCGGCGACGTGCGCGCGAAGGGCAAGATCGTCATCGCGACCGTGAAGGGCGACGTGCACGACATCGGCAAGAACATCGTGTCGGTCGTGCTCCAGTGCAACAACTTCGAAGTCGTCAACATGGGCGTGATGGTGCCGTGCAACGAGATCCTCGCGAAGGCGAAGGTCGAGGGCGCGGACATCATCGGGCTGTCGGGCCTCATCACGCCGAGCCTTGAGGAAATGGCGTACGTCGCATCCGAAATGCAGCGCGACGACTACTTCCGCGTGAAGAAGATTCCGCTGCTGATCGGCGGCGCGACGACCTCGCGCGTGCACACGGCCGTGAAGATCGCGCCGCACTACGAAGGCCCGGTGGTCTACGTGCCGGACGCGTCGCGTTCGGTGTCGGTCGCCTCCAGCCTGCTGTCCGACGAAGGCGCGACGAAGTACCTCGACGAGCTGAAGTCCGACTACGAACGCATCCGCGACCAGCACGCGAACCGCAAGGCGCAGCCGATGGTCACGCTCGCCGAAGCGCGCGCGAACAAGACCAAGGTCGACTGGGCCGGCTACCAGCCGGTGAAGCCGAAGTTCATCGGCCGCCGCGTGTTCAAGAACTACGACCTGAACGAGCTCGCGCAGTACATCGACTGGGGCCCGTTCTTCCAGACCTGGGATCTCGCGGGCCCGTACCCGGCGATCCTGAATGACGAGATCGTCGGCGAATCGGCGCGCCGCGTGTTCTCCGACGCGAAATCGATGCTCGCGCGCCTGATCCAGGGCCGCTGGCTGACCGCGAGCGGCGTGATCTCGCTGCTGCCGGCGAATACCGTCAACGGCGACGACATCGAGATCTACAGCGACGAGTCGCGCTCGGAAGTGCTGCTCACGTGGCGCAACCTGCGCCAGCAGAGCGTGCGCCCGGTGGTCGACGGCGTGATGCGGCCGAACCGCTCGCTCGCCGACTTCATCGCACCGAAGGAATCGGGCGTGGCCGACTACATCGGGATGTTCGCGGTGACGGCCGGCCTCGGCGTCGACGCGAAGGAAAAGCAGTTCGAAGCCGACCACGACGACTACAGCGCGATCATGCTGAAGGCGCTCGCCGACCGCTTCGCGGAGGCGTTCGCGGAAGCGATGCATGCGCGCGTGCGGCGCGAGCTGTGGGGCTACGCGAGCGGCGAAACGCTCGACAACGATGCGCTGATCGCCGAAAAGTACGCGGGCATCCGCCCGGCGCCCGGCTACCCGGCCTGCCCCGACCACCTCGTGAAGCGCGACATGTTCGACGTGCTGCGCGCGGACGAGATCGGCATGAGCGTGACCGATTCGCTGGCGATGCTGCCGGCCGCGAGCGTGTCGGGCTTCTATCTCGCGCATCCGGACAGCACGTATTTCTCGGTCGGCAAGATCGGGCAGGATCAGCTCGAGGACTATGCGCAGCGCATGGCGCTGTCGCTCGACGACGCGCGCCGCGCGCTCGCGCCGCAGCTGTAATCGGCCCTTCGACGGGCGCGCAGCCGCCCGCTATTGTCAGACAAAAGAAAAAGCCCGCTCGGAAGCGGGCTTTTTTCTACCTTTCGATCCTTTCGGACCGACCGGGCAAGCAGGCTCAGAAGCCCCAGTGCACGTCGGCTTCGCCGGCTTTCGCTTCGCGCAGCATCGTGAGGAAGGGGGCGACGCGCTGTGCCAGGCTCGGCGGCACTTCGTGGTGCGCGTGGTCGGCTTCGTCCTCGTGGAAATGGCCGGCGTGCTCGGCGCGTTCCTGCTTCGCCTGCGCAACGGCGCCTTCCAGCTTGGCGATCGCGTGGTCCAGCTCATCGTGCGTAATCACACCGCGCTCGCCCAGCTGCTTGCCGACGAGACCCAGCACATACACGGCGAAATCCTTCAGCACGTCGAGATCCTGTGCCGCCTTGCTCTTGAACGTAATCATGACAATTCCCTTTTCATCTTGTTGTGCCTGCGCGGCGCGGTTGGGGAACGCCGGCAGACCGGCGTCCGGCCTCGCGGACGCGGGCCGCCTGAGCGGCATATTAGCACCTGTTAAAATTCTGCGATCCCTGAAACGCGCGCTTAAAAAGCGCGCCGGCGGGCCGGCGTTTCCGGCCGCCACCAACGAAGCCTTCTACCAGCATGCTGCCAGCACACAAACAGACCCTCGAAGCCCTGCTCGCGGATAGCGTCAAGCAGGTCGCACACGCGCTGAAAGGCGCCGACGCCGCAACCGTCGCCCCCGTCATCACGCTGGAGCGCCCGAAGGTCGCCGCGCACGGCGACGTCGCGTGCAACGTCGCGATGCAGCTCGCGAAGCCGCTCGGCACGAACCCGCGCCAGCTCGCCGAGCAGATCGTCGCCGCCCTCACCGCCCAGCCGGGCGCGCAAGGCCTCGTCGAAGCCGCCGAGATCGCCGGCCCCGGCTTCATCAACCTGCGCCTGTCGGCCGCCGCGAAGCAGGCGGTGATCGCCGCCGTGTTCGACCAGGGCCGCGCGTTCGGCACGTCGGATCGCGAGAAAGGCAAGCAGGTGCTGCTCGAATTCGTGTCGGCGAACCCGACCGGCCCGCTGCACGTCGGCCACGGCCGCCAGGCCGCACTCGGCGACGTGCTCGCGAACGTGATCGCGAGCCAGGGCTACGCGGTGCACCGCGAGTTCTACTACAACGACGCGGGCGTGCAGATCGGCAACCTCGCGATCTCGACGCAGGCGCGCGCACGCGGCCTGAAGCCGGGCGACGCGGGCTGGCCGGAAGCCGCGTACAACGGCGAATACATCGCCGACATCGCACGCGACTTCCTGAACGGCGAAACGGTCGCCGCGTCCGACGGCGAACCGGTCAAGGGCACGGGCGACGTCGAGGATCTCGACGCGATCCGCAAGTTCGCGGTCACGTACCTGCGTCGCGAGCAGGACATGGACCTGCAGGCGTTCGGCGTGAAGTTCGACCAGTACTACCTCGAGTCGTCGCTGTACAGCGAAGGCCGTGTCGAGAAGACGGTCGACGCGCTGATCAAGGCCGGCATGACCTACGAGCAGGACGGCGCGCTGTGGCTGCGCACGACCGACGAAGGCGACGACAAGGATCGCGTGATGCGCAAGTCGGACGGCACGTACACGTACTTCGTGCCGGACGTCGCGTACCACGTGACGAAGTGGGAACGCGGCTTCACCAAGGTGATCAACATCCAGGGCTCGGACCACCACGGCACGATCGCGCGCGTGCGCGCCGGCCTGCAGGGCCTGCACATCGGGATCCCGAAGGGCTACCCCGACTACGTGCTGCACAAGATGGTCACCGTGATGCGCGACGGCCAGGAAGTGAAGATCTCGAAGCGCGCGGGCAGCTACGTGACGGTGCGCGACCTGATCGAATGGTCGGGTGGCGCGGCGGCGGGCCAAGAAGCGGCGCCCGACCTGATCGACGAAGCGACCATCACGCGCGGCCGCGACGCGGTGCGGTTCTTCCTGATCTCGCGCAAGGCCGATACCGAGTTCGTGTTCGACATCGACCTCGCGCTGAAACAGAACGACGAAAACCCGGTCTATTACGTCCAGTACGCGCATGCGCGGATCTGCTCGGTGCTCAATGAGCTGAAATCGCGCTACAACGTCGACGTCGCGCAGTTGCCGGGCGCCGACCTGTCGCAGCTGACGAGCGCGCAAGCGGCGTCGCTGATGCAGAAGCTGGCCGAGTACCCGGACATGCTCACGCACGCGGCCAACGAACTGGCGCCGCACGCGGTCGCGTTCTACCTGCGCGACCTCGCTGGCGAATTCCACTCGTTCTACAATGCGGAGCGCGTGCTGGTCGACGACGAAGCGCCGCGCAATGCGCGCGCCGCACTCCTCGCCGCAACCCGGCAGGTGCTCGAGAATGGTCTGGCGGTGCTCGGCGTGTCCGCGCCCGCCAAGATGTAAGGCAGCAAGCGGCCCGAACCGGGCAGCGAATGGCTGCGGCTGGAGCACCTGCCGTCGGGTGCCCGCCGTGGCCTTTTCACGATTCTTTTTGCAGGTGACTCAAGCAATGGCACAACCACGCCGAACTTCGAAGCAATCGAAACAAGCCGGAGGGACATTTCTTGGAATCGTGCTGGGCCTGATCGTCGGCCTCGCGATCGCCGTGGTGGTGGCGCTCTACATCACGCGTTCCCCGTCGCCGTTCGTGTCGAAGGTCGCGCCGCCGCCGGCCGACAACGGCGCGAGCCAGCCGCAGCAGTTCGATCCGAACCGCGCGCTGCAGGGCAAGACGCCGGGCCAGCCGGTGCCGCAGGCCGCGCAGCCCGCGCCGCCGAACACCGCGCCGGGCCAGGCCGCGAACCAGACCCAGGGCGGCCTGCTGCCCGAACCGCAGATCGTCGAAGTGCCGCCGCAGGCCAACGGGTCGAGCGGGTCGAACAACACCGGCAGCTCGAACAACACGACCGCGTCGAACAATACGTCGTCGGGTAACGGCGTCGCCGTCGCACCGAAGCCGGCCGACACCACGCCGCCGCCGAAGAAGACGCAGCAAGCGCAGCAGCAACAGCAGCAAGGCGGCGAGGACGACCTCGCCCGCTTCGCCGCGCAGAAGCAGGCGCAGCAAGCCGCCGCGCAAAAGCAGCAACAACAGCAACTGGCCGCGAACACGCCGAAGCCGACCTCGTCGGCCACGGCCGCCGCGGCAGCGAAGCCGCCGACCGCGAACGATGCGAATACCGGCTACTTCCTGCAGGTGGGCGCGTACAAGACGGAAGGCGACGCGGAGCAGCAGCGCGCGCGCCTCGGCTTCCAGGGCTTCGAGTCGAAGGTGTCGAAGCGCGATGTCAGCGGCGTGACGTATTTCCGCGTGCGTGTCGGCCCGTTCTCGAAGTTCGAGGATATGAACTCGGCCCGCCAGCGCCTGTCCGATGCAGGTGTCGACACGGCGGTGATCCGTTTCACGAAGCAGTAAGCAACCGGCCGAGCCCACTCAGAACCCGTTACGTTCCGTAACCCGAGCAACTGATTCGACGTTCACAACATGAAAAAACTGCTTAGCACGCTCCTTCTGTCCCTGGGCCTGGCCGCCGGCCTCGCGCAGGCTTCGCCCGCCGCACCGGTCGCCGGCAAGGACTTCGAGGTGATGAAGTCGCCGCAGCCGGTGTCCGCGCCGGCCGGCAAGGTCGAGGTGATCGAGTTCTTCTGGTACGGCTGCCCGCACTGCTATGAATTCGAGCCGACGATCGAAGCCTGGGTGAAGAAGCAAGGCAACAACATCGACTTCAAGCGCATCCCGGTCGCATTCCGTGACGATTTCGTCCCGCACTCGAAGCTGTTCTACGCAGTGTCCGCGCTCGGCATCTCCGAGAAGGTCACGCCGGCGATCTTCAACGCGATCCACAAGCAGAAGAACTACCTGCTGACGCCGCAGGCGCAGGCCGACTTCCTGGCCACGCAGGGCGTCGACAAGAAGCAGTTCATGGACGCGTACAACTCGTTCAGCGTGCAGGGCGAAGTGAACCAGTCGGCCAAGCTGCTGAAGGACTACGCGATCGACGGCGTGCCGACGGTCGTCGTCCAGGGCAAGTACAAGACGGGCCCCGCTTACGCGAACAGCATCCCGGGCACGGCCCAGGTGCTCGACTTCCTCGTGAAGCAGGTTCAGGACAAGAAGCTCTGATCCCCGCCCGCGCGCCGGCATGACTACTCCGCTGAAGGTCTTCATCACCGGCGCATCGAGCGGCCTCGGCCTCGCGATGGCCGAGGAATACGCCCGCCAGGGCGCCACGCTCGCACTCGTCGCGCGACGCACCGAGGCTCTCGATGCGTTTGCGCGGCGCTTCCCGAAGCTGTCCATCTCCGTCTATTCCGCCGACGTGCGCGACGCCGAAGCGCTCGCGACGGCCGCTGCGTCGTTCATCGCGACGCACGGCTGCCCCGACGTCGTGATCGCGAACGCAGGCATCAGCCAGGGCGCCGTCACGGGCCAGGGCGATCTCGCGACGTTTCGCGACGTGATGGACATCAACTACTACGGGATGGTCGCGACGTTCGAGCCGTTCGTCGCCCCGATGACGGCCACGCGCCACGGCACGCTGGTCGGTGTCGCGAGCGTCGCCGGCGTGCGCGGGCTGCCCGGCTCGGGCGCTTACAGCGCGTCGAAATCGGCCGCGATCAAGTATCTCGAAGCGCTGCGCGTCGAGCTGCGGCCCGCCGGCGTCGGCGTCGTGACGATCGCGCCCGGCTACATCCGTACGCCGATGACCGCGCACAACCCGTACCGGATGCCGTTCCTGATGGACGCCGACCGCTTCGCCGCGCGTGCGGCCCAGGCGATCGCACGGCAGCACGCGTTCCGCGTGATTCCGTGGCAGATGGGCGTCGTCGCGAAGGTGCTGCACGTGCTGCCGCGCTGGCTGTACGACCGCCTGTTCGAGAAGGCGCCGCGCAAGCCGAAGGCGGGGGCGCACTGACGCTCCGGTGAGCACCGGCCCGCACGAAGCATCGCGGGCCGTCTCTCCGCTTCTCCGCTTCTCCGCTTCTCCGCTCCTCCGCTTCTCCGCTCCTCCGCTTCTCCGCTTCTCCGCTTCTCCGCCTCTCCGCTTCTCCGCCTTCCGCCTTCCGCCTTCCGCCTTCCGCCTTCCGCCTTCCGCCTTCCGCCTTCCGCCCTCCGCACCGACACAGACGCAAACGCCAAGCCGCTCCGACGCGTCGATTCGCAGACCGCTCCCACGCCGCCTCTCCGCCCCTGTGCATCACCGAACCCGCCGGCCGTTTCGACATTTCGATTCGACACCCGCACCGCTCCTGCGCCGTCCCTGACGCGCCACCGTCCAGCGCCCCCCGAGCGCCAGCGTTCCTCCGCCCTCGCCGCCCCAACACCCGTTCCGTCGCGAACGCAGCCGTTTTTCGGCCAATTCACCGCGTTCAGGCGCCTTTTTTCACGCGTCTTGCGCTTTGACGGTATGCTATTCGCCAGCCGCGCCGGCCCTGTCCGCTTCCGGGCCGCGCCCGCATCCCGTCACCCAGCAAAAAACACAAGCCACGTGGGAGATCCTATGCAGGTCAAGCTGTTCGCCGCGGCCACGCTCGCCGCCGCCCTCGCCACCCCCGGCCTCGCCGCCGCCAAGCCGCTCACCGTCTGCACGGAATCGAGCCCGGACGGCTTCGACGTCGTGCAGTACAACTCGCTCGTCACGACCAACGCATCGGCCGACGTGATCTTCAACACGCTCGTGTCGTACGACGAAGCCGCGAAGAAAGTCGTGCCCGCGCTCGCCGACAAATGGGACGCGAGCGCCGACGGCCTCACGTACACGTTCCACCTGCGCCCGAACGTCGCGTTCCAGACCACCGACTATTTCAAGCCGACCCGCTCGCTCGACGCGGACGACGTCGTGTTCACGTTCTCGCGGATGCTCGACGATTCGAACCCGTGGCACAAGGTGGCCGGCGCGAGCGGCTTCCCGCACGCGCAGTCGATGGGCCTCGTGAAGCTCGTGAAGTCGGTCACGAAGGTCGACGACAGCACCGTGAAGTTCGTGCTGAACGAGCCGAACGCGACGTTCGTGCCGATCCTGACGATGGGCTTCGCGTCGATCTACTCGGCCGAATACGCGGACCAGTTGCTGAAGGCCGGCAAGCAGGCCGACCTGAACGCGAAGCCGGTCGGCACCGGCCCGTTCGTGCTGAAGAGCTACACGAAGGACGCGCTGATCCGCTACGACGCGAACCCGACCTACTGGGGCACGAAGCCGAAGGTCGACCGGCTGATCTACGCGATCACGCCCGACCCGTCGGTGCGCCTGCAGAAAGTGAAGGCCGGCGAATGCCAGATCGCGCTGTCGCCGAAGCCGCAGGACGTGCTCGCCGCAAAGGGTGAAAGTGCGCTGAAGGTCGTGCAGACGCCCGCTTTCATGACCGCGTTCGTCGCGCTGAACACGCAGAAGAAGCCGCTCGACAACGACAAGGTGCGCGAAGCGCTGAACCTCGCGTTCGACCGCGCGACCTACCTGAAGGTCGTGTTCGACAACACCGCGACGGCCGCGAACAACCCGTATCCGCCGAACACGTGGAGCTACGCGAAGGACGTCGCGCCGTATACATACGATCCCGCAAAGGCGAAGCAGCTGCTCGCACAGGCCGGCTTCCCGAACGGCTTCTCGACGACGATCTGGACGCGCCCGACCGGCAGCGTGCTGAACCCGAACCCGAAGGTCGGCGCGGAGCTGCTGCAGGCCGACCTCGCGAAGATCGGCGTGAAGGCCGAGGTCAAGGTGATCGAATGGGGCGAGCTGATCAAGCAGGCGAAGCTCGGCCAGCATGACATGCTGTTCATGGGCTGGGCCGGCGACAACGGTGATCCGGACAACTACCTGTCGCCGCTGTTCAGCTGCAACGCGGTGAAGTCGGGCATCAACTTCGCGCGCTTCTGCGACACGCAGCTCGACAAGCTGATCGCCGACGGCAAGTCGACCGCCGACCAGGCCAAGCGCGCGAAGCTGTATGAAGCTGCGCAGAAGATCATCCACGACCAGGCGCTGTGGATTCCGCTCGGCTACCCGACCGCGGCCGCGCTCACGCGCACGAACGTGAGCGGCTATCACGTGAGCCCGTTCGGCCGGCAGAACTTCACGTCCGTCGCGGTGCAGTAACGCGACCCTCGCGCGTGGCGCGCAAGCGACGGTGCGTCGGGCCGTCGCTTGCGGCCCGCGCGCCGCGCTTGCTACACTGCGCGCTCATTCCTCATACCGGACGCCAGCCAAAGTGAACAACTAAGCCATCCCGAAATGTTTTCGCCGCCGTGCCACGCACGCCGCGCGCGAAGGTCTTCACGCATTTTTGGAGGTGCTTATGGCTGCTGCCACGCCCACCGGCGCGCTCGTCGCGCTTCATCACGTTTCCTTCCGCTTCGACGACGGCTTCACGCTGTTCGATTCGCTCGACCTTTCCATCGACCGCACGCCGACCGGCATCGTCGGCCGCAACGGCATCGGCAAGAGCCAGCTCGCGCAATTGATTGCGGGCCGCTGCGCGCCGAGCGCGGGGACGATCGACCGGCACACGTCAATCGTCTACGTCGCGCAGCAGCACGACGACGGCGACGCATCGGCCGGCCCGCGAACCGTCGCGCAGATTGCCGCGCTCGATGCGCCGCTCGGCGCGCTCGCGCGTCTCGCCGACGGCCGCGCGGAACCGCACGACTTCGACCTGATCGGCGATCGCTGGGATCTCGTGGAACGGTTGCGCACCGCGCTCGACGCGGCCGGCCTGCACGACGTGCAACCCGACACGCCCGCGCAGGCACTGAGCGGCGGGCAGCTCGCGCGCGTCGCGCTGATCGGTGCGCTGCTCTCCGGCGCGGGCCTGCTTGTGCTCGACGAACCGACCAACCATCTCGACTCGACCGGCCGCGCGTGGCTGCGCGCGGCGCTCGACGGCTGGCGCGGCGGCCTCGTCATCGTGAGCCACGACCGTGCGCTGCTCGCCGACGTGCAGCGCATCGTCGAGCTGACACCGCAAGGCGTGCGCTCGTATGGCGGCAACTACGCGCTCTACCGCGCGCAGCGCGACGCGGAACAGGATGCCGCGCAGTCTGCGCTCGACAACGCGCGTGCCGAACGCGGACGCGTCAGGCGCAGGCTCGAACAGGAACACGACACGATCCAGCGCCACGCGGCCGCGTCGCTGCGCGAGGCGAAGACGGCCAACTTGTCATCGATGGCAAAACAGAGCCGCAAGGGCGCGGCGCGCAACATCATGGGCACGGTGCGGCGCCACCAGAATGAATTCAAGGCGACGCTCGACGAACGCGTGCAGGAAGCGGCCGCGCGCGTCGAAGCCGATGCGCCCGTGCTCGTGTCGCTGCCGGGCACCGAAGTCAGCGCGCGCCGCCAGCTGTTCACGCTCGAAGGTGCGCAACTGCCGTGGCACATCGCAGGCAATGCCGATGCGATCACGTGGTCGGCGAGCGGCGCCGTGCGCATCGCGCTGACCGGCCCGAACGGCTGCGGCAAATCGACGTTGCTGCGGATTCTCGCGGGCGAGCTTGCGCCGCGTTCAGGTGCATGCACGACACACGTGAGCGCCGCGTATCTCGACCAGCGGCTCGCGCTGCTCGATCCCGATCGTTCGATCGTCGAGCAACTGGGGCTGCTCGATACGCCGCTCGCCGAAGGGGACCTGCGCAGCCGGCTCGCGCTGCTGCAGCTCGACGCGGTGCGCGCGACGCAGCCGGCACGGCAACTGAGCGGCGGCGAACGGCTGAAGGCCGCGCTCGCGTGCGCGTTGTGGCGCGGCACGCCCGCGCAACTGCTGCTGCTCGACGAGCCGACCAATCACCTCGATCTCGAATCGGTGCGGGCGATCGAGGCCGCTCTCGCCGGCTTCCCCGGCGCGATCGTGGTCGCGTCGCACGACACCACGTTTCTCGCGGCGCTCGACCCGACGCACACGATGCAATGGCATCGCGACGGGTGGCGCTACGAACCCGTCGCGTGAGGAAAACGAAGCGGTGTCAGCCGGCGGTACGGAACCGCAGCACGCCGTCGTCGCCCTGCTCGCGCACGAGTTCGCCCGCGAGCCACAGCAGGTTCAGGTGCGCGAGCGCCTCGCCGAGCGCGAACGTCATCTGGTGGATGTCGAGTTCGCGGCGGCGGAACATGATCGGCACGATGTCGGCCGCGCTCATCGGCTTTTCCGCGCACGCGACGCGCACTTCGGCCAGGCGCGCGTCGTGGTGTTCGCGAAGTTGCGTGATGCGCGTGCGCACGCCGCGGAACGGCTTGCCATGCGACGGCAGCACCAGCGTATCGGGCGCCATCGTCTCGTAGCGGCCGAGCGACTGCAGGTACAGCGCGAGCGGGTTCGCTTCCGGTTCGAGATCGAACACGGACACGTTCGTCGAGATGCGCGGCAGCACCATGTCACCGGAGATCAGCACGCCGTCCGCTTCGCTGTGCAGCGCGCAATGTTCAGGCGAATGGCCGAATCCGGTCACGACGCGCCAGGTGCGCGCGCCGATCGTCACCGCGTCGCCCTCACGCAGGCGCCGGTAGCGCGGCGGCACGGCCGGCACGAGATCCGCGTAGTAGCTGCGGCGGTTGCGCAGCTTGTCGAGCGCGGCCGGATCGGTCAGCCCGTGGCGCGCGAAGTGATCGGCCGCCGCCGCACCGCCCGCGTTCGAGCCGTTGCCGGCCGCCATCAGGCAGCCGAACATGTACTCGCCGAGCGTCATCCACAGCCGCACGTTCCAGCGGCCCTTGTCGCCGCCTTCGCACAGCCAGTTCGCGAGGCCGAAGTGATCGGGATGGCAGTGCGTGACGAGCACGCGCAGCACGGGCAGGCCGTCGAGATGCGTGTCGAAGATCTGCTCCCAGTGCGTGCGGATCGCGTCCGACGAGATCCCGCAATCGACGATCGTCCAGCCGGCCTGCCCGTCGATCTCGTCGCGCAGCAGCCAGAGGTTGATGTGATCGAGCGAGAACGGCAGCGGCATGCGCAGCCAGCGCACGCCGGGTGCGACCTCGAACGTGTCGCCCGCGGCGGGCAGCGTGTCGGCGAAGGGGTAGTCGAGTTGGTGTTCCAGTGCGTTCATCGGGGGGCGTCTCGTCGTTATCGGTGCGAATGCGCGCCGGCGGCAGGCCGTGGCGGGCGTTCCGTCGATTCTATCGCCGTCCCGAGGAACGCGTGCCCGGCGGCCTGCGCCCCGTCAAAAAAAGTTCGTGCCAGAATCGGTTCCGTACCCGTATCTTTACGCGAAGATGCACCGAACGGCCTCCAACGGCGGACAACCCGCCGCTTGCCGGCCGTCCGCGCATCGCCGCGAAGCCCTTGAACCGCCCGCTTGGGCGCTAAAATGGCGAGTGCTTACAGCCCCTCCCGAACGAGCCTGCACGCGATGAATCACTTCCCCAAACTGCTGTCTTCGCAGATCGGTTTCGACGTCGCGCAGACGATGCTCGAAAACTTCGACCGCCACTACCGGATCTTCCGCGAGGCGGCCGTCGAGGCGAAGACGCTGTACGAGCATGGCGACTGGCACGGGCTGCAGCGGCTCGCGCGCGAGCGGATCACGTCGTACGACGATCGCGTGAAGGAATGCGTCGAGGTGCTGGAAGACGAATACGACGCGGAAAACATCGACGACGAAGTGTGGCAGCAGATCAAGCTGCACTACATCGGCCTGCTCACGTCGCACCGCCAGCCCGAGTGCGCGGAGACCTTCTTCAATTCGGTGTGCTGCAAGATCCTGCACCGCTCGTACTTCAGCAACGATTTCATCTTCGTGCGCCCGGCGATCTCGACCGAGTATCTGGAGAACGACGAGCCGGCCGCGAAGCCGACCTACCGCGCGTACTATCCGGGCACCGACGGGCTCGCGACCACGCTCGAGCGGATCGTCACCAACTTCCAGCTCGAGCCGGCGTTCGACGATCTCCCGCGCGACATCGGGTGCGTGATGCAGGCGATCCACGACGAATTCGGCCACTTCGACGAAGCGCCGAATTTCCAGATCCACGTGCTGTCGTCGCTGTTCTTCCGCAACAAGAGCGCGTACATCGTCGGCCGCATCATCAACGCCGACCGCGTGCTGCCGTTCGCGGTGCCGATCCGCCACGTGCGCCCGGGCGTGCTCTCGCTCGACACCGTGCTGCTGCGCCGCGACCAGCTGATGATCATCTTCGGCTTCTCGCACTCGTATTTCCTCGTCGACATGGGCGTGCCGTCCGCGTACGTCGACTTCCTGTGCACGATCATGCCCGGCAAGCCGAAGGCGGAGATCTACACGTCGGTCGGCCTGCAGAAGCAGGGCAAGAACCTGTTCTATCGCGACCTGCTGCACCACCTGTCGCATTCGAGCGACCGCTTCATCATCGCGCCCGGGATCAAGGGCCTCGTGATGCTCGTGTTCACGCTGCCGTCGTTCCCGTACGTGTTCAAGATCATCAAGGATCACTTCCCGCCGCCGAAGGAAACGACGCGCGCGCAGATCATGGAGAAGTACCAGCTCGTGAAACGCCACGACCGCCTCGGGCGGATGGCCGACACGCTCGAATATTCGAGCGTCGCGCTGCCGATCGCGCGGCTCGACCACGCGCTCGTGCGCGAGCTGGAAAAGGAAGTGCCGTCGCTGCTCGAATACGAGGACGGCAATCTCGTGATCGAGCACCTGTACATCGAGCGCCGGATGACGCCGCTCAACCTGTACCTGCAGAACGGCTCCGACAGCGACGTCGAGCACGGCGTGAAGGAGTACGGCAACGCGGTGAAGGAGCTGATGAAGGCAAACATCTTCCCCGGCGACATGCTGTACAAGAACTTCGGCGTGACGCGCCACGGCCGCGTGGTGTTCTACGACTACGACGAAATCGAGTACCTGACCGACTGCAACGTGCGCCGCGTGCCGCCGCCGCGCAACGAGGAAGACGAGCTGTCCGGCGAACCGTGGTATACCGTCGGCCCGCACGACATCTTTCCGGAGACCTACGGGCCATTCCTGCTCGGCGACCCGCGCGTGCGCGACGTCTTCATGAAGCATCACGCGGACTTCTTCGATCCCGCGCTGTGGCAAGCCAGCAAGGACAAGCTGATCCAGGGCGAATTGCCCGACTTTTACCCGTACGACACCGCGCTGCGCTTCTGCACGCGCTACCCCGCGCGCTTCGGCGCGACGGACCAGAACGATGGCGCAGGCGACGCGCAGCGCGCCGCCTGACGCCCGCTACACCGCACCGATTGCGACCTGATTTCCGCCAACGGAATCCACACCGATGAACACCCAAGACCATCCGCTTTCACACCTGTTCGACAACAACGACGCCTGGGTCAAGCACAAGCTCGAAGACGACCCGCAATTCTTCGCGCGTCTCGCCCATCAGCAGGCGCCGGAGTATCTGTGGATCGGCTGCTCGGATTCGCGCGTGCCCGCGAACGAGATCATCGGCCTGCCGCCGGGTGAAGTGTTCGTCCACCGCAATATCGCGAACGTGGTCGTGCACAGCGACCTGAACTGCCTGTCGGTGATTCAGTTCGCGGTCGACATCCTGCGCGTGAAGCACATCATGGTCGTCGGCCACTACGGCTGCTCGGGCGTGAACGCCGCGCTGCTCAACCGCCGCGTCGGCCTCGCCGACAACTGGCTGCATCACGTGCAGGACGTGCGCGAGCGCCATGCGGCGCTGCTCGACGCATGGCCGGTGGGCGAGGCGCGCTATCGCCGCCTGATCGAGCTGAACGCGATCGAGCAGGTCGTCAACGTATGCCGCACGACGATCGTCAACGACGCATGGGCGCGCGGCCAGTCGCTCACCGTGCACGGGCTCGTGTACGGCGTGCACGACGGCCGGATGCGCAACCTCGGGATGGCCGTGTCGAGCTTCGAAGCGCTCGACGAGACCTACAAGCGCTGCGTGGCGGCGCTCACCGCCGGCGGCGAGCATGCACCGGACAACGACATGATCGCGGCAGACGCCGCGCGGCTCGAAGGCGTCGCGCAGGCAGTCGCCGCCACGCTGAAGCCGTGCGACGACGCGAAATGACGCCACCGCCTGCGCGGCGGTCACCGCGCAGGCGTACAGTCGTGCCACCCATCGAACGGATCTGATCCCGGCGCTGCCGCCACGGCGGCGCCAAGCAAAGGAGCGACGAGCATGAAAACCGCATTGATCGTCGGTGCATCGCGCGGCCTCGGCCGCGAATTCGTCCGCCAATACCGGCGCGACGGCTGGAACGTGATCGCCACCGCGCGCGACGACGCGTCGCTCGACGCGCTGCGCGCGCTCGGCGCGCACGCGCATGCGCTCGATATCACGCAGCCCGAGCAGATCGCGGCGCTCGGCTGGAAACTCGACGGCGAGCGGCTCGATGCGGCCGTGCTGGTGTCGGGTGTGTACGGGCCGCGCACCGAGGGCGTCGAGACGGTCACCGCCGAGGATTTCGACGCGGTGATGCATACGAACGTGCGCGGGCCGATGCAATTGCTGCCGATCGTGCTGCCGCTGGTCGAGGACGCGCGCGGCGTGCTGGCCGTCGTGTCGAGCCGGATGGGCAGCATCGCCGAGGCGACCGGCACGACCGGCTGGCTGTACCGCGCGAGCAAGGCCGCGCTGAACGACGCGCTGCGCATCGCGTCGCTGCAGACGCGCCATGCCGCCTGTATCTCGCTCCACCCCGGCTGGGTGCGCACCGACATGGGCGGCGCGCAGGCCGCGATCGACCCGGAAACCAGCGTGACCGGCATGCGCCGCGTGATCGCCGAATCCGGCGCGGACGTGTCGCAGGCAAACGGCCGCTTCTTCCAGTACGACGGTATCGAGCTGAGCTGGTAGGCAGCCGACAACCTTGCGTCGTTAATTCCCGATTCGCATGATTTCGAACCGACCTGACGCGTGCCCGTGCGGCGGCGCGTCCCCCGCTCCCGCCGGCAAAGCGCCGGCGCCCCGCTATGCGGCCTGCTGCGGCCGCTTCATCGACGGCGGCGAAGCCGCACCGACCGCGCTCGAGTTGATGCGTTCGCGGTACAGCGCGTACGTGCTCGGCGCGACCGACTACCTGCGCGCGACCTGGGCCGCGCGCACCTGCCCGGCCGATCTCGACACCGACCCCGAAGCGCCCGACGCGCCGCGCTGGCTCGGCCTCGCGGTCAAACGCCACGCGCCGCTCGACGAACGGCACGCGGAGGTCGAATTCGTGGCCCGCTACAAGGTCGGCGGGCGCGCTTACCGGCTCCACGAGACAAGCCGTTTCGAGCGCGACGAGCACGGTTTCTGGCGCTACGTCGACGGCGAAGTAAGTGAACGTTGACAAATAGTTGCTGTGTCAGACGCCGGGTAATTCCCGCATTGCACAACCCCATTTTGTCCGGCTACGATGACCTCGAATTGGTCATGTTGCATGGCAGGGCTTACGAATGGCGTTCAGCAAGGTATTGGTGGGATGGATGGCGGCGTGTGCGCTGTCGGCCGCTCAGGCCGGTACGCTGCCGAGCGCCAATACGGGGACGGGTGCCGGCGTCAGCGGGTCGCTCGCCCACGCCGAACGCTTCGACTACGGCGATTCGAACCTGCCGCAGGTCGCCGCCGACCTGAACGAACAGATCCTCCGCATTCCGGCCGACGCCTCGGGCTCCGTCACGCTCGAGGCCACGCTCTTCAAGCCGAACGGCCCCGGCCCGTTCCCGCTCGTCGTCTTCAATCACGGCAAGAACACCGGCGATCTCCATCTGCAGCCGCGCAGCCGGCCGCTCGCGTTCGCGCGCGAATTCGTGCGTCGCGGCTATGCGGTGATCGCACCGAACCGCCAGGGCTTCGCGGGGTCGGACGGCACGTACCAGCAGGAAGGCTGCAACGTCGGCAAGAACGGCCTCGCGCAGGCGGCTGACGTCGACGCAACGGTGCGCTACATGTCGCGCCAGTCGTATGTCGATGCGTCGCGCATCGTCGTCGCCGGCACGTCGCACGGCGGCCTCGTATCGGTCGCATACGGCACCGAAGCCGCACCGGGCGTGCGCGGCATCATCAACTTCTCCGGCGGGCTGCGCCAGGACCTCTGCGACGGCTGGCAGAAAAACCTCGTCGACGCGTTCGACCAGTACGGCGCGCACACGGCCGTGCGGTCGCTGTGGCTGTACGGCGACAACGACTCGGTGTGGACGCCCGGGCTCGTCGCGCAGATGCACGACGCGTACGTGTCGCACGGCACGCAGGCCCAGTTCATCGATTTCGGCCGCTACAAGGACGACGCGCACCGGCTGATCGTCGATCGCGACGGCGTGCCCGTGTGGTGGCCGGCCGTCAACGCGTTCCTCGCGCAGCTGAACCTGCCGACCTCGGTGCGCTACGCGGTCGCGAACCCGCACGAGCCGAAGGCGAGCGGCTATGCGTCGATCGACTCGGTCAACGCGGTGCCGTATGTCGACGAAGCCGGCCGCGAAGGCTATCGCCGTTTCCTGAACCAGCATCCGAGCCGCGCGTTCGCGGTGTCGTCGGAAGGCGCGTGGTCGTGGGCCGAAGGCGGCGACGACCCGATGGCGCTCGCGCTCGACAACTGCGCGAAGCAAGGCGCGGGTTCGTGCCGGCTGTATGCGGTCAACGACCGGGTCGTGTGGAACACGACGCAGACGGCCGACAACGACGACAGCAACGCACGCGACACCGGTACGCCGGCGCTGGCTTCGCGTTGACGAGCGGCGGCCTTCGCCGCCGTTTTTCGTTTTTCTCCCCTCACCCGTCGCGCCGAGGCCATCGCAGCGCCTCACTCATCGCTTGTACTCGTAAAATCGAGCACAATCCGCATAACGCTCGCTTTTACGAGCATCCAGCTTGCGGAAGTCTGGCAACCGACCCGCGAGTGGAAGACGTGTTTCGAGGAGCGCGGCGTGCCCGGCAAGGAAATCGACAAGATCACGCCGGCGTTCCGCCACATCGATCACGTGTCCCACCCCACACTGCGCAAAGCGTTGCCCTGACCTGACCTCACCTTCCATCGGAGTCCGTCCCGGCGCCTTGCCATGCATGGCCCCCGTTGATCGGGCAACGCGAGACGCTGGATCTTTCGATCTCCCAGTGTCGCCACAAACCACCCATTTCATCATTCCCCATATTTCTGCGCCGTCACACCCCGCCCGGCCCACGATTTTTTTCGGTTGGGGGGGCTCACTCGAACGTCGCCATCTGCGGTCATTTCGAGACATCTGAACCGTACCGTCCCGAGCCGCCCCGATCTGCGCCGAACTCCCGCCCGGCAAGGCTTTGCGGCGTTTGTAACCGGTAGTGCAACGGGTCGCGGAACACGCTAATCTCAGCGCGATTCGTGTCTCGCCGCGCGGCATCCCGTCGATGCCGCGCAGCCGTTTTATCCCCCGGAGCCGCCTTGAGTACGCCAGCCACCGACGACTGGGTCGCGCGCAGCCTGCGCGCGGTCTGGCATCCCTGCACCCAGATGAAGCATCACGAGCGCCTGCCGCTCATCCCCGTCGCGCGCGGCGCGGGCCTGTGGCTGTACGACCGTGACGGCCGCCGCTACTTCGATGCGATCAGCTCGTGGTGGGTCAACCTGTTCGGCCATGCGAACCCGGACATCAACGCGGCGCTGAAGGACCAGCTCGACACGCTCGAGCACGCGATGCTCGCCGGCTGCACGCACGAGCCCGCGATCGAGCTCGCGGAGCGGCTGCACACGCTCACCGCGCGCACGCTCGGCCATGCGTTCTTCGCATCGGACGGCGCATCGGCGGTCGAGATCGCGCTGAAGATGAGCTTCCATGCGTGGCGCAACCGTGGCCGCGCGAACAAGCAGGAATTCGTCTGCGTAGCGAACAGCTATCACGGCGAGACGATCGGCGCGCTCGGCGTGACCGACGTCGCACTGTTCAAGGACGCGTACGACCCGCTGATCCGCCATGCACACGTGGTCGCGTCACCCGACGCGCGCGGCGCGCTGGCAGGCGAAACGGCCGCCGACGTCGCCGGCCGCGCGCTGGCCGACGTGCGGCGCCTGTTCGTCGAACGCGGCGACCGGATCGCCGCGCTGATCGTCGAGCCGCTCGTGCAGTGCGCAGCCGGCATGGCGATGCACGATCCGTCGTACGTGCGCGGGCTGCGCGCGCTGTGCGACGAATTCGGCGTGCACCTGATCGCCGACGAGATCGCGGTCGGCTGCGGCCGCACCGGCACCTTCTTCGCCTGCGAGCAGGCCGGTGTCTGGCCCGATTTCATGTGCCTGTCGAAAGGCATCAGCGGCGGCTACCTGCCGTTGTCGCTCGTGCTGACGCGCGACGACGTGTTCAACGCGTTCTACGACGACGACACGACGCGCGGCTTCCTGCACTCGCATTCGTACACCGGCAACCCGCTCGCGTGCCGCGCGGCGGTCGCGACGCTCGACCTGTTCGAGCGCGACGACGTGATCGCGGCCAATGCCCGCAAGTCGGCGACGCTGCGTGCGGCGCTCGCGCCGCTCGATGCGCACCCGCAGGTACGCCACCTGCGCGAGCGCGGCACGCTGTTCGCGTTCGACGTCGCGCTCGACGGCGACGGGGCGCGCGGCTTCTCGCGCCGCTTCTTCGAACGCGCGCTGGAACGCGAGCTGCTGCTGCGCCCGATCGGCACGACCGTGTACCTGATGCCGCCGTACGTGATGAGCGACGACGACATCGCCTGGCTCGTACAAAGCACGCTCGACACGCTCGACGCAACGCTGGAGGACATCACCCGATGAGTCTGCTCGATACCCTGCAACGCGGCCTCGCCGATCTCGACGCGCAAGGGCTGCGCCGCGTGCGCCGCACCGCCGACACCGCGTGCGATGCGCACATGACCGTCGACGGTCGCGAGATCGTCGGCTTCGCAAGCAACGACTATCTCGGCCTCGCCGCGCATCCGGCCCTCATCGCCGCGTTCGCCGAAGGCGCGCAGCGCTACGGCTCCGGCAGCGGCGGCTCGCACCTGCTCGGCGGCCATTCGCGCGCGCACGCGACGCTGGAAGATGAACTCGCGGCCTTCTCGGGCGGCTTCTCCGACGCGCCGCGCGCGCTGTACTTCAGCACCGGCTACATGGCGAACCTCGCCGCGATGACGGCACTCACCGGCAAGGGCGCGACGATCTTCTCCGACGCGCTGAACCATGCTTCGCTGATCGACGGCATGCGGCTGTCGCGCGCGAACGTCGAGGTCTATCCGCATGCGGACACGGCCGCGCTCGCCGCGTTGCTCGACGCATCGGATGCCGAAACGAAGCTGATCGTCAGCGACACCGTGTTCAGCATGGACGGCGACCTCGCACCGCTCGCCGAACTCGTCGCGCTGGCCGAACGCCACGGCGCATGGCTCGTCGTCGACGATGCGCACGGCTTCGGCGTGCTCGGCCCGCAGGGCCGCGGCGCACTCGCGGCCGCCGCGCTGCGCTCGCCGAACCTCGTGTACGTCGGCACGCTCGGCAAGGCCGCCGGCGTCGCGGGCGCATTCGTGATCGCACACGAGACCGTGATCGAATGGATGATCCAGCGCGCGCGCAGCTACATCTTCACGACGGCCGCGCCGCCGGCCGTCGCGCACGCGGTCTCGGCCAGCCTGAAAGTGATCGCGGGCGACGAAGGCGACGCGCGACGCGCGCACCTCGCCGCGCTGATCGAACGCACGCGCGCGCTGCTGCGCAACACGCGCTGGCAGCCGGTCGATTCGCACACGGCCGTGCAGCCGCTCGTGATCGGCAGCAACGACGCGACGCTCGCGGCGATGCGCTCGCTCGACGCGCACGGCCTGTGGGTGCCCGCGATCCGGCCGCCGACGGTGCCGGTCGGCACGTCGCGTCTGCGCGTGTCGCTGTCGGCCGCGCATTCGTTCGACGATCTCGCGCGGCTCGAAGCCGCGCTGATCGAAGCCAGCGAAGCGCAGGCCGTGCAAAAGGCCGCCGCATGACCGCCCCGCTCTCGCTGTTCGTCACCGGCACCGACACCGAAATCGGCAAGACCTTCGTGTCGGCCGCGCTGCTGCACGGCTTCGCGCGGCACGGCCTGCGCGCAGCCGCGCTGAAACCTGTCGCAGCCGGCGCGTATGAACGCGACGGCGTGTGGCGCAACGAAGATGCCGACCAGCTCGACGCGGCCGCGAACGTCGTGCTGCCGCCCGAGCTGCGCACGCCGTTCCTGCTGAAAGCACCGGCCGCGCCGCATATCGTCGCCGCGCAGGAAGGCGTGACGCTCGACATCGACACGATCGTCGCGTGCCAACGCGAAGCGCTGACGCGCGCGGACATCGTCGTCGTCGAAGGCGCCGGCGGCTTCCGCGTGCCGATGAACGACACGCAGGACATGGCCGATCTCGCGGTCGCGCTCGCCGTGCCGGTCGTGCTCGTGGTCGGCGTGCGGCTCGGCTGCATCAACCACGCGCTGCTCACCGCCGATGCGATCGCCGCGCGCGGCCTCAAGCTCGCCGGCTGGGTCGCGAACCACGTCGACCCGGCGATGTCGTTCCCCGACGAGAACATCGCGACGATGCGCGACTGGCTCGCCCGCGAGCACGGCGCACCGCTGCTCGGCCGCATTCCGCACATGAGCCCGGCCGCCCCCGAATCCGCCGCGGCGATGCTCGACATCGCCGCGCTCGTCGAGACGCTGCGCACCGCGCAGCCTTGACCCAACAGAAACTGATCCCCCGATCCCTCATCCCCGACCAGGACAGGAAAACGATATGACCCAAGCCCAGACTGCCGCCACCGTGCAACCCGACGCGATTCCCGTGGCCGCTCCGGTCTCGCAGCGCTGGCGCGTCGCCGACGTCGTCGCGCTGTTCGAGCTGCCGTTCAACGACCTGCTCTTCCGCGCGCAGCAGGTGCACCGCGAGCACTTCGACGCGAACGCGGTGCAGCTGTCGACGCTGCTGTCGATCAAGACGGGCGGCTGCGAGGAAGATTGCGGCTACTGCTCGCAGTCGTCGCACCACGACACGGGCCTGAAGGCCGAGAAGCTGATGGACGTCGACGCGGTGCTCGATGCCGCGCGCGCGGCCAAGGCGAACGGCGCGAGCCGCTTCTGCATGGGCGCCGCGTGGCGCAACCCGAAGGAGCGCCACATGCCGGCGCTGACCGAGATGGTGCGCGGCGTGAAGGAGCTCGGCCTCGAGACCTGCATGACGCTCGGCATGCTGGAAGACGAGCAGGCGCAGGAACTCGCGAGCGCGGGCCTCGACTACTACAACCACAACCTCGACACGTCGCCGGAGTTCTACGGCCAGGTGATCTCGACGCGCACCTACCAGGATCGCCTCGACACGCTCGATCGCGTGCGTGACGCGGGCATCAACGTGTGCTGCGGCGGCATCATCGGGATGGGCGAATCGCGCCGCGAACGCGCGGGCCTGATCTCGCAGCTCGCGAACCTGAACCCGTATCCGGATTCGGTGCCGATCAACAACCTCGTCGCGATCGAAGGCACGCCGCTCGAAGGCACCGCGCCGCTCGACCCGTTCGAATTCGTGCGCACGATCGCGGTCGCGCGGATCACGATGCCGAAGGCCGTCGTGCGCCTGTCGGCCGGCCGCGAGCAGCTCGACGACGGTCTGCAGGCGATGTGCTTCCTCGCCGGCGCGAACTCGATGTTCTACGGCGACCAGCTGCTGACGACGAGCAACCCGCAATCGCAGAAGGACCGTGCGCTGTTCGAGCGCCTCGGCATCCGTTCGAGCGATGCGGACGCGATGTCGGCGAACGCGTAAGCGCCACGCACGGCGCATTCGTTCGCCGCATGAATAAAGCCGGGATACGTCCCGGCTTTTTTGCGCGTGCGCCGCGCCGTGCACTCAGCCCGCCCCGCCCAGCGCGCGCGGCTCCATGAACGTGTGCCGGAAATAGTCGCGCACCGCGTGCATCGCCGGGCTCAATTCGATGTCCTTGCGCCAGGCAAGACCGACGCTCATCGGCGGCACCGGGTCGCGCAGCACGATCGTCTCGATCCGCCGCCCCTCGAGCGACCACGGGCGGTACACCATGTCGGACAGGATCGCGACGCCGCTGCCGTTCGCGACCATGCTGCGGACCGCCTCGACCGACGACGTGCGCAGGATCACGTTCGGCCGGTACGGCGTCTCGTTCCAGTAGCGCAGCGCCGTCTGCCCGGCCTCGTCGACCGTCAGCATCACGAACGGCTCGCGCGCGACTTCCGCGAACGTGACGCTCTCGTGCCTGAGCAGCGGGTGATGCGCACCGACCCACAGCCGCCGCACCGAATGGATCACCGGCTCCAGCACGAGCGCCGGATTCGACACGTTCGACGTGAGCAGCACGGCCATGTCGTAGCGGCCCGCGATCAGCCCTTCCTCGATCGACTCGCGGTTCAGCTCGTGCAGGTGGATCGTCAGCCGCGGGTACAGCGTGTTCAGGCGCAGCACGTGATGCGGCAGGAAGTAGCCGAGCACCGTGTAGCTCGCGGCGATCGCGAGCGTGCCGGTCAGCGTGCTTTCGAGGTTCGGAATCCGCATCGCCTCGTCGACCGACGACAGGATCGTGTACGCGTGATTCAGGAAGCGCCGCCCCGTGTCGGTGAGCGTCACGCCCGACGGCGTGCGCAGAAAGAGCTGCGTGCCGAGGCTGTCCTCCAGTTCCTTGATCGCGCTCGTCACGGCCGACTGCGAAATCGTGAGCTGGATCGCGGCCTGCGAGATCTGGCCGAGCTCGGCGGTCGCGACGAAATACTTGAGCTGTCTGAGGGTCAGGGCCATGGTCGATGAGAAAACAGATGGGCACGCGATAAACATCATAACAACCGTGCGGCGCCGATCAACCTGACTGCGTGGAAACCCTGCCACCCCTGCTGTGACGGCCCTTGGCGGCCGCTCTCCAGGGTATCGAAAAAATCGATACGGCTGCATACAAAAATAGAACTTTTTTGACGCACCCCACGCGGCTAACCTGCGTTCAACACGGTTTCGGCATGCGCGACGACGCACGAGAACCGGAGAACCTGGAGGAGCACACCGTATGAGGAAGCACAGCGTCGACCTGAACTCCGACATGGGAGAGGGCTTCGGTCCGTGGACGATCGGCGACGGCGTCGACGAGCAGATCATGCCGCTCATCAGCTCGGCAAACATCGCCACCGGCTTTCACGCCGGCGATCCGAACATCATGGCGCGCACGGTGCAGCTCGCGCGCGACGCCGGCGTCGGCATCGGCGCGCACCCGGGCTTTCGCGATCTCGTCGGCTTCGGCCGCCGCACGATCGCCGAAACGCCGCAGGCGCTCGTCAACGACATCCTGTACCAGCTCGGCGCACTGCGCGAGTTCGCGCGCCTGAACGGCGTCACCCTGCAGCACGTGAAGCCGCACGGCGCGCTCTACATGCATGCAGCCGGCAACGAAGCGTTCTCGCGGTTGCTGATCGAAACGCTGCAGCGCGTCGACCCGGGCCTGTGGCTGTACTGCATGGAAGCGTCGGTCACGTACCGCGTCGCCGTCGAATACGGGCAGCCGGTGATCCGCGAGTTCTACGCGGATCGCGACTACGACCGCAGCGGCTCGATCGTGTTCACGCGCCGCGTCGGCCGCCTCGATCCGCGCCAGGTCGCCGACAAGGTGCTGCGCGCGTGCATCGACGGCAAGGTGCGCACGATCGACGGCGACGACATCGACATCGCTTTCGATTCGGTCTGCATCCACAGCGACACGCCGGGCGCACTCGACCTCGTGCGCGAAACGCGCCACGCGTTGATCCGCGAAGGCATCCGGACCGCCGGGCCGCAACCGCTCGTCGCCCATCACTGATTCAAGGAGACCCACGATGGCATTGCACGATATCGTCAGCCCGCTGCCGGGCACCTTCTACCGGCGTCCGTCGCCCGATGCGGACTACTACGTCGCGGTCGACGCGATGGTTGCCGCCGGCGCGGTGGTCGGCCTCGTCGAGGTGATGAAGCAGTTCACCGAGATCGAAACCGATGCGGCCGGGCGCGTGGTCGAGCTGCTCGTCGAGGACGGCGAGCCGGTCGACGCGGGCCAGGTACTGATGCGGATCGAGGGGTGATGCGATGAAACCGGCAACTTCCCCCGACACGTTCTACCGCCCGTCGCGGATCCGGACTGTGCTGGTCGCGAACCGCGGCGAGATCGCGGTGCGCGTGATCCGCGCCGCGCGCGAACTCGGCATGCGCGCGGTCGCCGTGGTCAGCGACGCGGACCGCGACAGCCTCGCCGCGCGCATGGCCGATGAAGCCATCCACATCGGCTCGTCGCACGCGGCGAAGAGCTACCTGAATCCCGCCGCGATTCTCGACGCCGCGCGACAGTGCGGCGCGGACGCGATCCATCCCGGCTACGGCTTCCTGTCCGAGAACGCCGCATTCGCGGCGCAGGTCGAAGCGGCCGGCCTGATCTTCGTCGGCCCGGATTCGCAGGTGATCGCCACGATGGGCGACAAGGCACGCGCACGCGAAACCGCACGGCGCGCCAACGTGCCGACCGTGCCCGGCAGCGACGGCGTCGTGCAATCGCTCGACGAGGCACGGGAGGTCGCCGCGCGCATCGGCTACCCGATCATGATCAAGGCGGCCGCCGGCGGCGGCGGGCGCGGCATCCGCGTCGCGCATGACGCCGCGCAGCTCGACGCCGAGCTGCCGCTCGCGCAGCGCGAGGCGCAGGCCGCGTTCGGCGACGGCGGCGTGTACCTCGAACGCTTCATCGCACGGGCGCGCCACATCGAGGTGCAGGTGCTCGGCGACGGCCGCAACGTCGTCCACCTGTTCGAGCGCGAATGCTCGCTGCAGCGGCGCCGCCAGAAAATCCTCGAGGAGGCGCCGTCGCCCTCGCTCACGCCCGCGCAGCGCGACGCGCTGTGCGCGTCGGCCACGCGACTCGCGCAAGAAGTCGGCTATCGCAGCGCGGGCACGCTCGAATACCTGTTCGACGACGCGCGCGGCGAGTTCTACTTCATCGAGATGAACACGCGCATCCAGGTCGAGCATCCGGTGACCGAAGCGATCACCGGCATCGATCTCGTGCGCGAGACATTGCGCATCGCCGACGGCGAGCCGCTGCGCTTCGCGCAGCAGGACATCGCGATGCGCGGCGCGGCGCTCGAATGCCGGATCAACGCGGAAGATCCGCTGCAGGATTTCCGCCCGAACCCCGGCCGGATCGACGAGCTCGTGTGGCCGACCGGCCCGGGCGTACGCGTCGATTCCCTGCTCTATCCGGGCTACGTCGTGCCGCCGTTCTACGATTCGCTGCTCGCGAAGCTGATCGTGCACGACGAGAGCCGTGCGGCCGCGCTGCGGCGGATGGCGCGAGCGTTGGGCGAGCTGCACGTCGGCGGCCTGAAGACGACCGCGCCGCTGCACGTCGCGCTGCTCGCGGACGACGACGTGCGCGCCGGGCGCTATCACACGAATTTCCTCGAGACGTGGATGCCGCGATGGCGCGAAGCCGCCACCGCCGCCGCGCAACGACACGCAACCGACAATGCAGACGCCGCGCGCGTCGGGGAGGCGATGTGACGACCCGTTATACGTTCGGCGGCGACGAGTTCGTGTTCGTCGAAATCAGCGAATCGATGTCGCTCGATGCGTTCTTCAAGGGCACGGCGATCACGCGCGAACTGCAGCGCCGCGCGGTGCCCGGCATCACCGAGATCTGTCCGGCAAATGCGTCGTACCAGGTGCGCTACGACCCGGACGTGATCGAGCCCGACGCGCTCGTCGCGCTGTTGAAGACGATCGAAGCCGAAGTCGGCGACGCGCCGCTCGAACTCGACACGCGCATCGTCGAGGTGCCGGTGCTGTACAACGACCCGTGGACGCACGAAACGCTGATGCGGTTTCGCGAACGCCACCAGGATCCGTCGTCGACCGATCTCGAATACGCGGCGCGCATCAACGGCAAGCACGACGTCGACGCATTCATCGCCGCGCACTCGGGCTCGCCGTGGTTCGTGTCGATGGTCGGCTTCGTCGCGGGCCTGCCGTTCATGTACCAGATGGTCGAGCGCAAACGCCAGCTCGAAGTGCCGAAGTACCTGCGGCCGCGCACCGACACGCCGAAGCTCACCGTCGGCCACGGCGGCTGTTTCGGCTGCATCTACTCGGTGCGCGGCGCGGGCGGCTACCAGATGTTCGGCGTGACGCCGGCGCCGATCTTCGACCCCGCGCAGCGGCTCGACTACCTGCACGACTTCATGGTGTTCTTCCGGCCCGGCGACATCGTGAAATTCCAGCCGATCGATCGCGATGCGTACGACGCGGCAGTGGCGGCCGTCGAAGCCGGCACCTTCTCGCTGCGCGTGCGCCCGGTGAAATTCTCGCTCGACGCATTCCTGCGCGATCCGGATGCGGTCAACCGCTCTCTCGTCGAGGTGCTGCATGCAAACTGACACGCACAACCTGATCGAAGTCGTGAAACCCGGCCTCGCGACGTCGGTCCAGGACATGGGCCGGCAAGGCTATTACCACGTCGGCATTCCGCCATCGGGCTCGCTCGACCAGTACGCGTCGCGCGCGGCGAACCTGCTGGTCGGCAATCCCGAAGAAGCGGCCGTGCTCGAATGCACGCTGCTCGGCCCCGAGCTGATGTTCCATACGGACGCGCTGATCGCCGTCACCGGCGCCGAGATGACGCCGAAGATCGACGGTGTCGGACAGCGCTGTAACGTCGCGCTGTGGATCCGCGCGGGCAGCGTGCTGTCGTTCAATTACGTGAAGGCGGGCGCGCGCGCGTATCTCGCCGTCGCGGGCGGCATCGACGTGCCGGTCGTGCTCGGCAGCCGCTCGACCTACACGCTCGGCGCGATCGGCGGCCACGCGGGCCGGCGCCTGCAGAAAGGCGACCGGCTGCCGATCGGCATCCCCGTCGGCACGCACCGCGAAGGGCGCGAGCTGCCGGCGGCCGTGAGCCGGCCGCTCGACAACCAGGTCGAGTTGCGCGTACTGACGGGCCTGTACCACTACCGGCTCACCGACGATTCGGCGCGCACCTTCTTCGACGACGAATGGACGGTCGCGCCCGAAGCCGACCGCATCGGCTACCGCTACAAGAACGGCCGCGCGCTGCAGTTCCGGCCACGCGAGCAACCGTTCGGCGCGGGCGCCGATCCGTCGAACATCGTCGACGCGTGCTACCCGATCGGCTCGATCCAGGTGCCGGCCGGGCTCGAGCCGATCATCCTGCACCGCGACGCGGTGTCGGGCGGCGGCTACGCGACGATCGGCACGGTCATCAGCGCCGACATGGACCTGATCGGCCAGATGCAGCCCAACCACCGCGCGCGCTTCGTCCGCGTGACGATGGCCGACGCGCTCGCCGCGCGCCGCGAGTACCAGCGGCGCCTCGCGCTGCTGCGCGCCGTGCTGCGGGACTGAGCACCGGGCGCCCGGCGCGCATGCCGGGCGCCGTTCGCCACCACCCTTTTTTCGCTGTCGTTTCCCGCCCGCGCGGCCGTGCGCCGCGCGGCGGGGACGCCTGCGCGCTGTTTCCGTTCCTGCCGGACCGGTTGCCCGCCCGACGTCGGGGCAACCCTGCGGATCGCATGTGCCGCGGCCGAGACGTCGTTCGCAGTTTCCGCTCATCAAGGAGCACGATCATGGCCAACCTGGCTCAGGCCCGCACCGACGAGGAGCTCGACCTGTCGACGCTCGCCGTTCCCGACCACGCGCGCATGCCGCCCTTTTCGCTGACGATGGCGTGGTGGGCCGTGTGCAGCGCGGTGTTCTACATCGTCGTGGGCGCCACGCTCGCGCTCACCTACGGCGCGCGCAACGCACTGATCGGGATGGCGCTGTCGGTCGTGTCGTACGGCCTCGTCAACACGATCATCAGCCGCTATGCGATCCGCACGGGACTCTCGGTCGCGCTGTTCTCGCGCGTGCTGTTCGGCAGCGCGGGCGCGGCGCTCGCCACGCTGATCTTCTTCGCGACGGCGATCTACTACGCGGTGTTCGAAGGCTCGGTGATCGCGGTGGCGGCGCATCACCAGTTTCCCGGGCTCGACTACAAATGGGCCGCGCTGATCGTCGTCTGCTACAGCGTGCCGCTCGTGTTCGGCAGCGTGCAGCACTGGCTCGACAAGTTCAACGGCGTGTTGCTGCCGTTCTACCTGCTCGGGCTGCTCGCGGCGGTCGGGCTCGCGACGGCCGAATACGGGTACAACGCGGCGTGGCTCGATTTCGGGCCGGCCGGCAACGCACCGGCCGGCGGCTGGTGGCACTGCTTCGTCTACTACATGGGCGTGTGGGTGCTGATGATGTTCACGTTCGACTACGCGCGCTTCGGCCGCAAGGAAGACGCGGGCTATCACGGCCGCTTCAACTTCGGGATGCCGTTCTACCTCGTCACGTTTCTCGTCAACGGCGCGGCCGGCATCTATCTCGTCAGCACGATTCCGGGGCTCGGTACGCTCTCCGAAGTATCGGTCGTGCTCGCGCTGCTGAAGCTGATGGGCGTGTGGGGGCTGCTGTTCGTGTGGGTCACGCAATCCCGCATCAACACCGCGAACTACTACCTCGCGACCGTCAACATGCAGGCGTTCTTCCTGAAGCTGGCCGGCCTGCGCGCGCCGAAGTTCGTGTGGGCGCTCGTGGTCGGCGCGGTCGTCTATGCGCTGATGATGGCGGACATCTTCTCGCGGATCCTGCAGGCGCTCGCGTACCAGGGCATCTTCGTCGTCGCCTGGGTCGGCGTCGCGCTTGCGCACATCCTGTCCGACCGGTACGGGCAACTCGTCGGCGACGACGTCGAATGCCGCGACGCGCATGTGCCGACCTTCAACCCGGGCGGGCTGGCCGCCTGGTTCGCCGGCGCGTTCACGGGACTCGCGCTGAACCAGGCGACGGGGTTCGCCGCGTCGCTGTCGGCGCCCGCGACGTTCGTCGTGTCGTGGGTGGTCTATCGCGCGCTGCTGGGCACGGCCAAGCGGACCTGGTTCGTGCGCAATACGTGACGGGACGCCCGCGCGCCGCCGCGCATCATCCGATCGTCTGCACCGCGTTGCCCTGCGCATCGCGGATCACGGTCTTCTCCACGCGCCAGCGCACGCCGTCGAGCCCGTCGACCGCATACTCGCCGGCGCGCGGCTGCAGCGTGCGCGCCAGCGCCTGCACCGTCGCGTCGGTGAGCTGCAGCGTCAGCGTGCCGTCCTCGTCGGTCACGCCGTTCGCATCGCCGTGCACGAAGCGCACCGCGACGTCGTGACCGACCAGGCGGAACGGCCGGTCGAACGGCAATCGCAGCGGCAGCAGCGTGACGAGTTCGTCGACCTGCCGCGCGCCGACGGTGATCTCGATCACGGGCGCGCGCAGCAGCCGCTTGCGCGTGTCCCATCCGAGCACGTCGGTGAACAGGTAACCGCTCGACGAGCCGTCGCGCTGCGTCCCGGCGTCGACCGCGGCGCGCACGTCCGCGCGCTCGAGCAGCGACGCGCGGCCGAGATCGGTCACCCATAGCGGCATATGCGGCAGCAGCGTGTCGAGCAGCGCGCGCGTGCGCCAGCGCTTCGCGGCGCGCTCCTCGTCGAGCGTCAGCCCGACGATCTGCAGGAACGCCAGACTGCCGTGCGGCGTCTCGATCGCCGGCAGTTCCGGATCGAATGCGAAGCCCATCGAGCAGAGCTGCGTATCGGTATCGAGTGCGATCGGGCCGTTGGCCGTCATCCAGTGGCCGTCGTCGAACGCGTTGCCGCTCTGGAACACGTAGCGCGCGAGGTTCTGCAGGAAGCTGAACACCCAGTTCGGCGGTTCTTCGTCGGCGGCGCCGCACGCGACGCGCATCGTCAGCTCGAATCCGAAGCCGCTGACGGCCGGGTCGTCCGACTCCTTCGCATACAGCTCGGAGAGCCCGTACGTGACGAAATGCCAGTGCGGCACGGGTTCCGCGCGTTTCCACACGCTGATCCCGTCGAGCGGATCGCGACCGCCGAGCCGCCACTTGAGCAGCGTGCCGTAATGCTTCGGCTCCTGGCCCGGATAGACGCGCGCCAGCGCGCCGTCGATCGCGTCCCAGCCCGGCGCGCTGTCGTCGGCTGCGCCGTCCTGCGGGTCGTGTGATGCGTCCGTCATGTGGCCCTCTCTCCCGGGTGGTGTCCCGGTGGGTGGTGTCGTGCGTGCGGCGGCGACCAGCAGGCCGCCGTATGCGTCACACGTGTGCCGCCGCGCCGTCGATCGACGCGCGCACGCGCTCGACGAGTTGTTGATCGACCGGCGCCAGCACCTCGCCGCGCGGCCGTACACCCGAACCGAAATGCACCGCGCGCACGCCGGTGGCGCGGACGAAATCGCCGACCGCGTCGACCGTGAGCCCCGAGCCGGCCAGCACCGTGCAGGTCGAGCCGGCCGCCTGCCGCACCAGCCGCGTGATCGTCGCGACCGCGTCGAGCACCGACGGATGGCCGCCCGACGTCAGCACCGACGTGACGGCCGGCACGCGCAGCAGCGCGTCGAATGCGGCGTTGAGGTCGCGCGACACGTCGAACGCACGGTGGAACGTCAGCGCGCGGCCGTCCGCCGCAGCCGCAATGCGGGACAGTGCGTCGAGATCGACGTCGCCGCGCGCGTCGAGCGCGCCGAACACGACGCCGTTCGCGCCGGCCGCGACGGCCGCGCGCACGTCGCGTTCGATCACGCGGAGATCGTCGGCGTCATAGACGAACGACCGGCTGTGCGGTCGCACGATCACGTTGACGGGAATCGGCACCGCGGCCACGACCGCTTCGATCAGGCCGACGCTCGGCGTCAGCCCGCCTTCGGTGATCGCGGTCACGAGTTCAAGGCGGTCGGCGCCCGCGCGGGCGGCGGCCTTCGCATCGCCGACGGTCGTGGCGATCACTTCGAGGAGAACGGAAGAGGCGGCGTTTCGGTTCATGGGCGGCCCGCGAATCGTCTGGACAATTCGCGCATCCTAGCCGAGCCGCGTGACGGACGCCAGCGTGCCGGCCGCCGCGCCGTCAGCCGCACGCCGTCAGTCGCGCTGTCAGCCGCGCCGCGCGAGCCACACGCCGACGAGCGCGGACAGGCCGGTCACCGCGACGCCGGGCGCGAACCGGAACATCCGCGCGTTCACGTCCACGCCCTGCTGCTGCAACACGTCGACGATCCCGGGCGCCAGCAGCAGCGTCACCCAGCCGATCATCCCGAACGCGGTGATCGCGGTCGCGACGAGGAGTGCAATGCCCGCGCCGCGCGCGCGTGGCCGGAACGCGCCGGCAAACGCACCCACGGCCAGGAGCACGGCCGACAACCCGATCAGCACGGCGACGAACACCAGCATCACCCCCGCATGGCCGAGTTTCATGAACGCCATCATCTGCGCGGTGATCACGCACATGCCCGCGATCGTGAACAGCACGATCGCCAGCGCATTGCGCACGAAGCTCACGCGTTCGCCTGGAAATACGCGGTCGCGGGGCGCCGGAACATCAGGTAGACGAACAGCGCGAACAACAGGACGCCCGGAATCAGCACTGCGTACATCGACGCCGGCATGTTGATGAACGAGAACGCGAAGCTGAACACGGCCGTCGCGATGTAGGTCTTGCGCGACCATTCGCGGCCCTTGAGGATCGCGATGCCGACCACGACGTTCACGACCTCGAGGATTACGCTGATGCCGAGCGTCGCCCAGACGGGCAGCAGGTAGTGCGACAGCAGCGCCTGGGTGGTCGGCATGCCGATCGTGAAGGGCGTATAGATGCACGTGATCGCGTTGGTCACGATGATGATCCACGCGAGAATGGTCAGCGAAATCGGTCTTTTCATTGTGTTTTCCTTGTTATTCGCCGCCATGGTGGCCCCCGGGACGGCGCGCTCACGGTCACGATGGCCGCGGTCGGGCCATTGTCGGGGAAGCGCAAGGCGAACGCAACGGACGGCCCGTTCCGCTCGCCCCACCCGCCGCCGCCGGTGTGCGCGGCGCTAGCCGGCGTCCGCTTCGTCGTCGCCCCAGTCGATATCACCGCACAGCACGCGCTGCGCATCGCCGACCCGCACGGCCACCGACAGCGTCACGCACGGCTGCGCCTCGTTGATCGACAGGTACGGCCGCGTGACCTGCACCCGCCCCGGCTCGGCGATTGCCGAGCGGAAATACGGCCGGCGCAGCCAGTTCGCGCCCTGCGCGTCCGCCAGCGGCGAGAAGCGCGCCTCGGCGAGCGCGCGGTCGGCGCGCAGCACGACGTTGCGGCCCGACTGGCGGCCGTGCGCATCCAGCAGG
>NZ_JAAGPE010000079.1:0-35247 GCF_017104605.1 Burkholderia sp. Ac-20384
TGCCATGCCACGCGCCCGCGCGACGAGCCGGTACGGCTCGGGCAGCAGCCGTCGCTCGCGTTCGCGGCGTCGATGCTGGCCGGCGTGAGCGACGAGGGCAGCGGCATGCCGCCGCGCATCGCGATCCACGGGTTCGGGCTGTTCGGCCCGAACGGGCCGCTGCCGACGCACCTGACCGAATACGCGCACGAACGCGCGGCGCAGCACGACGACCCGACGTTTGCCGAGTTCGCCGACCTGTTTCATCACCGGCTGATCCTGCTGTTCTACCGCGCATGGGCCGACGCGCAGCCGACGGTGAACCTCGATCGCCCGGAGCGCGCACGGTTCGACGGTTATGTCGCGAGCCTGATCGGGCGGGCCGCACACGGCGACAAGCCCGCCGCGAAAGCCGACACCCATGCCAACGCCGACACGCTCGCGCCGCATGCGCGCTACTTCCATGCGGGCCATCTCGTGCGGCACACGCGCAACCCGGAAGGGCTCGTGCAGATCCTGCGCCGGCATTTCGGCGTCGAGGCTCGCATCGTCGAGCATGTGCCGCAGTGGGTCGCAATCGAACGTTCGCAGCGCTGCACGATTCGCGCGACGCGGCCGACGTTGCGGGTCGGCGCCGTCGCGCTCGGTATCGCGGTGCGCGATGCCCAGTCGCGCTTCCGGATCGTGCTCGGCCCGCTGTCGCTCGACGCGTACCGCCGTTTCCTGCCGGGCGGCCCGTATGCCCGGCAGCTTGCGCAATGGGTGCGCGAATACGTCGGCATCGAGTTCGACTGGGACGTCCAGCTCGAACTGGCGGCCGACGCGGTGCCCGCGATCGCGCTCGGCGCGCCGCAGGGCATCGGCCGCACCGCGTGGCTCGGACAGCGACTCGATCCGGGCCCCGCGCGTGACCTCGTCGTCCGCTACGACGTGCGGCGCGGCGGCGCCCCCCTTCATCGTGAAACCGCCTAAACGGGAACCGTCATGTCCGATATCGGCCGCGCCAACCTGTTCGGAAAACTGAATCCGTTTCTCTACGAGACGCTCGAGCAGGCGACCGGCTTCTGCCGGCTGCGCGGCAATCCGTACGTCGAGCTTGCGCACTGGTTCAAGCAGATGCTGCAACGGCCTGACGGCGACCTGCAGCGCGTGCTGCGCCACTTCGGGGTCGATGACGCCGGGGTCGACCGCGGGCTCGTCACCGCGCTCGACAAGCTGCCGCGCGGCGCGGGCTCGGTGTCGGATCTGTCCGTGCATATCGACGACGCGGTCGAGCGCGCATGGGTCTACGCGACGCTGAAGTACGACGCGACGCGCATTCGCGGCGCGGTGCTGCTGCTCGCGATCCTCAAGACGCCGCAGTTGCGCAACGTGCTGCTGGCGATCACGCGCGAATTCGAGCGCGTTGTGCCGGACGTGCTCGCCGACGCACTCGAATCGATCGTCGAAGGTTCGCCGGAGGCGCAGGCGGCCGGGCAGACGACTCCTGGCGGCGACACAGCAATGCGCGGTGCAACCACAGCCGCCGCCGACGGCTCGGCGCTCTCGCGTTTCGCCGTCGACCTGACTGCCCGCGCGCGGGCCGGCGAGATCGATCCGGTGATCGGGCGCGATCCGGAGATTCGCCAGATCGTCGACATCCTGCTGCGGCGCCGGCAGAACAACCCACTGCTGGTCGGCGAAGCCGGCGTCGGCAAGACGGCCGTCGCGGAGGGTTTCGCGCTGCGGATCGCCGCCGGCGACGTGCCGCCGTCGCTGCAGGACGTTGCGCTGTACCTGCTCGACATCGGGCTGCTGCAGGCCGGCGCGAGCGTGAAGGGCGAGTTCGAGAGCCGGTTGCGCGGCGTGATCGACGAAGCAATGTCGTCCGAGCGGCCGGCGATCCTGTTCATCGACGAAGTCCACACGCTGGTCGGCGCGGGTGGGGCTGCCGGCACCGGCGACGCCGCGAACCTGCTGAAACCGGCGCTCGCGCGCGGCCTGCTGCGCACCATCGGCGCGACGACGTGGTCCGAGTACAAGCAGTACATCGAGAAGGACCCAGCGCTGACGCGGCGTTTCCAGCTCGTGCCCGTACACGAACCGGAAGAAGCGGCCGCGCTGACGATGCTGCGCGGCCTCGCCGGGAAGCTCGAGGCCCACCACCGCGTGCTCGTGCTCGACGACGCGCTGCAGGCTGCCGTCACGCTGTCGCACCGTTACATTCCTGCCCGCCAGTTGCCGGACAAGGCGATCAGCCTGCTCGATACGGCCTGCGCGCGCGTCGCCGTCAGCCAGCACGCGGTGCCCGCGCCGATCGAAGATGCGCGCCGCCGGATCGACAGCCTGCGCGTCGAGCAGGAACGGATCGGGCGCGAATGCGCGCTCGGCACCGGCGATACCGTGCGGCGCGATGCGATCGAACGCGACATTGCCGCCGCCCGAACCGAACTCGACCGGCTCGACACGCGCTGGCAAACCGAACGCGACGCATTGACCGCGATCGTCGATGCCCGCGCATTGCTGCTCGACGACGATCCGTCGCATGCGCTCGACGCCGACGCGCGCACCGCGGCACAAACCCGTCTCTCGGCCGCGCAGCAGGCGCTGGCCGACCTGCAGGGCGACGCGCCGCTCGTGCTGCCCGCCGTCGACACGCACGCGGTGGCCGCCGTCGTGGCCGACTGGACCGGCATTCCGCTCGGTCGCATGGTGCGCGACGAAACGCAGGCCGTGCTGAAGCTGGCCGATACGCTTGGCGAGCGCGTCGTCGGCCAGAAGCACGCGGTCGAGCTGATCGCCGAGCGCATCCAGACCGCGCGCGCCAAGCTCGACGATCCGAAGAAGCCGCATGGCGTGTTCCTGCTGTGCGGGCCGTCCGGCGTCGGCAAGACCGAGACCGCGCTCGCGCTGGCCGACACGCTGTACGGCGGCGAACACAACGCGATCACGATCAACATGAGCGAGTTCCAGGAAGCGCATACCGTGTCGACGCTGAAGGGCGCGCCGCCCGGCTATGTCGGCTACGGGCAGGGCGGGGTGCTCACCGAGGCCGTGCGCCGCCGCCCGTACAGCGTCGTGCTGCTCGACGAGATCGAGAAAGCGCACCGCGACGTGCACGAGATTTTCTTCCAGGTGTTCGACAAAGGCTGGATGGAGGACGGCGAAGGCCGCGACATCGATTTCCGGCACACGGTGATCCTGCTGACGTCGAACGTCGGCGCCGATCGCGTGATGCAGCTGTGCCGCGATCCCGAGCGCCTGCCCGACACGCAGACACTCGCCGATGCGCTGCGCGCGCCGCTGCTCGACGTGTTTCCCGCTGCGTTGCTCGGCCGGCTGACCGTCGTGCCGTACTACCCGCTCACCGACGCGACGCTCGCGCGGATCGTCGCATTGCAGTTGCGGCGGATCGAGCAGCGGATCGACGCGCACCACGGCATCCGGCTGCGCTGCACCGACGCGGCGACTGCGCTGGTCGTCGAGCGCTGCCGGACGATCGAATCCGGCGGCCGGATGGTCGACGCGATCCTCACGCATACCGTGATGCCGCGCATCGGCCGTGCGATCCTGCAGGCCACGCTCGAAGGCCGCACGCTGGCGTCGATCGAGCTGAGCGCCGCAGACGGCGAATTCGCGTACCGGTTCGACGAGGAGGAAACGACTTGAATCGCGTATTCACACTCGACAGCCTGCACGGCGACGACCTCAAGTTCCATACGCTCGACGGCAGCGACGAACTCGGCCGCCTGTTCGAATTCCGGATCGAGTCGCTCGCCGACAGTCACAGCCTGTCGCTGAAGGACCTGCTCGGCAAGCCGGTGACGGTCCGGATCGAACAGCAGGACCTGTCGACCCGCTACCTGAACGGCATCGTCGCGCGTGCGTCGCTTTCCGGCCGGCGCGCCGAGCGGTACTACGGCTACGAGCTGATCGTGCGCCCGTGGCTGTGGCTCGCGACGCGCCGCTCGGATTGCCGGATCTTCCAGAACAAGACCGTGCCCGAGATCGTGCAGGAGGTGCTGTCGACGTACGGCTTTCCGATCGAGAACCATCTCGCCGAGTCGTATGTGCCGCGCGACTATTGCGTGCAGTACAACGAGACCGACGCCGCGTTCGTGTCGCGGCTGATGGAGTTCGAGGGGATCTACTTCTGGTTCCGGCATGCCGAGGACACGCATACGCTGATGCTCGGCGACGCGATGTCGTCGCACACCGTGCTGCCCGGCTACGAGACGATTCCGTACATCGCGCGCGACCGCACCGCGATCGCCGACGAGGAGCACATCGACGGCTGGCTGCCCGCGCAGGAGGTGAGCGTGGGGCGGCACCAGACCACCGACTACGACTATACGAAGCCGCGCGCCGATCTTTCGTCGCAGAAGGTCGATCCGCGTGGGCACGATCACGACAGTTTTGCGTCATTCGAATGGCCCGGTGGTTATCGCGACGATGCGCCCGGTGCGCATTACAGCCGTGTGCGGCTCGAGGAACAGCAGGCCGAACATGAGCGGGCGAACGCCGATACCGATGTGCGCGGTGTCGCGCCCGGTTATTTGTTCACGCTCGAACATTGCCCGCGTGCGGATCAGAACCGCGAGTACCTGATCGTGCGGTGCCAGTACCGCTTCCAGGAGAACGCGTACGCGAGCGACCAGGGCGCGCAGGCCGTCGTGCATCAGACGATGATGCTCGTGCAGCCGTCGAGCCTGCCTTACCGGTCGCCGCGCGACACGCCGCGGCCGCGGACCAACGGGCCGCAGACGGCCACCGTGGTCGGGCCGCCAGGGGAGGAAATCTGGACCGATCAGTACGGGCGCGTGAAGCTGCAGTTCCGCTGGGATCGGTATGGGCAAAGCAATCAGGATTCGTCGTGCTGGGTGCGGGTGTCGAGTCCCTGGGCCGGGGGCGGGTTCGGGGGCGTGCAGATTCCGCGGGTAGGCGATGAGGTGGTTGTCGATTTTCTGAATGGCGATCCGGATGAGCCGATCGTCACCGGGCGAGTTTTCAACGGCGAGAAGATGCCGCCGTGGGGGCTGCCGGGGAGTGCGACGCAGAGCGGGTTGCTGTCACGGTCGTCACCGGGCGGGACGACCGACCATGCCAATGCGTTCCGGTTCGAGGACAAGAAGGGCGCCGAACAACTCTGGATGCACGCGGAAAGGAATTTCGATGCGGAGACGGAGCTCGATCATTCGCTTTCTGTCGGGAACAACCATACGCATACGGTCGGGAACGACGAAACGATGCAGGTGAAGAACAACCGGCAACGGAGTGTGGGGCAGAACGAGACGGTGAATATCGGGCAGAACAGGGTGGCGCAGATTGGGGCGAATGAGACGCATGGGGTGACAGGGAACCGCAGCGTGTCGGTCGACGGCAACAGTTCGCATACGGTGACCAAGGGGAATCACAACCTGGCGGTGGTCGCCGGCACGCATGACGTCTTCGTCGAGGGGAACAGCACGCATGTCGTCGGTACCGGGTCGTATGCGACGAAGGTCAATACGGGAAGCCATTCCGTGGACGTCAACAAAGTCGCTTCATTGGCGGCCGGCCAATACATCGACATGGGTTCAGGAAAGAGTGGCGTGTCGATCAACAAGGACAACGTCGGCGTCTCCATCGGCGGAACCGGAGGCGATACCGGTGTCGGGATCAGCGGCCAGGGTGGCGGTGTGGCCATCGCCGGATACGGCAAGGGCGTCAACATTGCGGGCTACGCACCTGGCGTGACGATTTACGGCGAGAACGATCTCAATCTTTCCGGCAAGTCGACGGCCAATCTTCAGGCACCGACGGTCAACATCGACAACGGCAAGAGTAGCTGCACCGTCAACGTCAACGCGACGAGGATCGTTCTGGCGACCGGTGGCGGCTCGATCACGCTCGACGGATCGGGCGTGACGATCCAGGGGACGATTGCCCACATCAATTGATTTCGACCGGCGCCTGCCGGTCACGCGATTGCATTCGAAGCATGGGAGACATTCGATGGAAAACGAATCGGATCAGATGATGGTCGACGACGCGCTCGAAGCCGAAACGGTCGAGGCATTGCGCCGGTTGTTCGCCAACGATGCGACGCCGGATCGCACACGGCCCGCCGAACGTCGCGAATCGTCGACGATGATCGGCGAAGTGACCGATACGCATCATCCCGACGCGATGGGGCTCATTCGCGTGAAGTGGACAGTGCCGGACGACGTCACACACGAACGCTGGCTCGAATGTGTGGCCGACGTGAAGCCGCGCATCGGCGATCGCGTGTTGCTGCAATCACCGGCGAACTGGCCCGAGTACCTGATCGCCGGGCTGCTGGCGCGTAAAGGGCATGGTGAACCCGTCGAGCCCGTGGTCGAGCCTGCGATGGCGCTTTCCCTCGAAGCCGACAAGTGCGTGCAGATCGCGGATGCATCGGGCTGCCCGCTGCTGCAGGTGCGGGCCTCTCCTGACGGGCCTGTCGTGACGCTGCTGAACCGGAACGTGAACATCGAAGTCGCCGGCAAGCTGCGGTTGAGTGCGCAAACGCTCGAACTGGAGGGCGGGCGAGGCGGTGTCGATATCCGGACCGAAGCGGACACCGTCGTCCGCAGCCGGTACGTTCGCCTGAACTGAGAAGGCGGCCTGACGTCATGCATCGTGAATTCTCCGCCATCGAATCGTCGCTCGAAGCGTTCATTGATCAGCCCGACGATCCGACGCTGTTGATCGAAGCAACCGACAACGACCTCGTGCCGGTTCTCAAGATGATGCAATCGCTCGACGAACGACTCGGCGATGCGGTTTTCCTGAATTTTCCGTTTCCTTGCGACTCCGCCGACGCGTATCTGCAGACATGCATGGAAGCGCTTTCACGTCAGATCGACGAAGCGAGCAGTGCGCGCATCGAACGCGGCGAAACAGGCTGGCCGCCGTTGCCACTGACATGTGCTGATCCGAGGCGCGCGCCGTCGACACGTCTGCGCGATGCCGTCATGCACGTTCGCACGCTGATGCCGGAAGGCACCAAAGTCGTGTGGGCATGGCTGCCGTCACCGATGGGCGATTTCGGCGGCTTTGCGAAGCTGGTGCTGCAATGCCTGGCGCTGAACGGCTTTGAGGCGTGGATGGAAGGACATCGGTTCTGCATCCGCGACGACCGGAAGCATCCGTGCCTGATTCCACTGGCGCGCGAGAAGAAGGCCGAGCATGTGCTGATTCTTCCAGTCGACTTCTCGTCCGAAAAGGCGACCCGTCATCTGGTCGACATCGCGAACGATGCGACGCATTCGCTCGAGCAGCGCATGGGTGCCTTGCTGCAGATTGCCGGGATCGATCTTGCACATGGCAGATTGCCCGAAGCGCAGCGCAAGTACTACGCGCTCTTTTCCTTCCACGCCGAGCGCAAGGATGCGACCGGCTGCGCAGTGGCCTTGCACGGCCTCGGCGATGTGGCGTTGCGCCACGGGTCGCCACGCGATGCGAAGGACTGGTATGTGCGCGCGCTGCCGGCTGCGCTCGATGGCCGGAATCTGCTGGTCGCGCTGAATGCGCTGATGGCGACGGGTAGCTGCTGCAACACGCTCGGCGAGCATGCCAAGGCCGCGACCTACTTCGATCTCGCGAGCGGTGCCGCCGGCAGGCTGATGCTCGTGCATACGAAGATCGAGGCGATGGAGAAGGGTGGTGTCGCGCTACTCGCGTGTGGCCAGGCGGCGGAAGCGGCGAAAAGCTGGATCGCTGCGAAGGGATTGTGCGAAAAGTTCGGCTGCGAACGGCAACGCATTTCCCTCCTCGATCGACTCGTGTCGCTCTACGGGAACGCCGGTCTGAAAATTGAGGCGAGGGCTTATGAGCTGGAGAAGGATCCGGCCTACGCAGCTCGCTTGCGCGGCGCTGGGCAGTCGGCAGCCGTTGATGGGATGTCAGGATATGAACGGGCTTGGCAATGAGTGAATCCGAAACCAGCTTGACGCGCGCATCCAGTTCGTCAGAGAGCCATGCGACACACTCGCATTCCAGCGCGGACACCGCGTGTGATTCGTTGCTTGATACGGTCAAGTCGACCTTCGATCCGTTCAAGCAGACCTTTACGTCGGACGGCAACGTATTCCACCACGTCAGTGACGCAGTAAATTCACTCGCATCCCTGCAGGGCATGCCGTCGCAGTTGCTCAACACCGGCATTGCGCAGATTCCGCTGCTCGACAAAATGCCGGGAATGCCGGCGGCTACTATCGGCGTCCCGCACCTCGGTACGCCGCATGCGCATAGTCACCCGCCGAGCAGCGGTTTTCCGTTGCCAAGTGTCGGGGCGACCATTGGCAGCGGATGCTTGAGCGTGCTGATTGGCGGCATTCCAGCAGCACGTGTACTGGATATTGGTATTGCGCCGACGTGTGGCGGGATAACGCCGTACTTCGACATTCAGACCGGCTCGAGCAATACGTTTATCGGTGGGATGCGTGCTGCGCGCATGGGAATCGACATGACGCGGCATTGCAATCCGATGGGGCACGCGGGGCACTCGGGTGGTGAAGCGGCGAGCGCTGCCGAGAAAAGCGAGGAGGTGGCGAGCGAGGCGGCTCAGGTGTCCGGCCGGGCGAAGTTGCTGGGGCGGGCAGGGAAGGCGTGGAAGCTTGGCAATGCGGCGGTCGGGCCAGCGTCCGGGGTGGCGACTGCTGCCGATGACGCGTCGCAAGGAGAAATCGCCGCGGCTGCAATGACGGCCGCCCAGACGGCTGCGGACCTCGCGTTCATGATGCTCAGCAACCTGATGGGCAAGGATCCCGGTATCGAGCCGAGTATGGGCACGCTGCTCGCGGGTGACCCAACCGTGCTGATTGGCGGATTTCCACTGCCGGACTCGCAGATGATGTGGCACAAGGCCAAGCATGGGATCGGAAAGAAGGTCCGGCCGAAGTTGCCGAAGCCTTTGCAGGAGTTGGCCTGCGAATTTTGGGGGGAGCCGGTTAGTGCGGTGACCGGCGACGTCCGTAACGACTTCCAGGATTACCAGACGAACGAAGTCGTTCCATTTGAGTGGAGTCGCTTCTACAGCAGTGGCCGGAGCAAACTGGATAGCCCACTAGGGTACGGATATCGCCACAATTGGCAACACGAACTCCGATTCCTTCGAACTCGCGCGGTTTACATCGCGCCGAGCGGCACCGAAGTCTTCTTCGCGCGACAGCCTGACGGTCATTATCGGCGGGATGGAGACGGCTATGAACTCGTTCAGTCTGGCAAGCATCGATTTACCGTACGACACGAAATCGAAGGTGAGATCGATTTCGATCGAGCTGAAGATAACACTCCGTCAGCAATTTGCATCGCTCAAATCCGCGATGGCAAACGAAGTGTTCTACGCAACGACACAAATCAGCGCCTCACTCAGATCGCGCAGCATGACGGCAGGGGCAACGTCAGCCGGATCGTTGCTTTTCAACATGATGACGACGGGCACATCGTAGAAGTCCGGCTGACGGAAACTGGCGGGCAAACCAGTCGCGTCGCACGATATGCGTACGACCCAAGTGGATGCATGATCAGGTGCGAAAACGCGCTTGGCAAATCCTCCAACTACGTGTTTGATGCATCGCGCCGCATGATGCGCTCCACTGATGCCAACGGATACTCATTCATTTACCGGTACGACGTTTCAGGTCGTTGCATTGAGAGTACTGGGCAGGACGGACTCTGGCGAACACGATTCCAGTATTACCCAGGGCGCACCATCGTCACGCAGAGCGATGGCGGCGTCTGGTGCGTTCTTTACAACGATGCGGGGACGGTTACTCGAGTAGTCGATCCTTATCAGGGCTCCATGGAGTATGTCCTGGGCAAGAACGGACGTATCGACAGTGAGGTAGGCGCTGGCGGGAGGGTCATACACTGGCTTTACGATGACCGGGGACGCAATACCGGACGTGTGGATCAGTGGGGCAATATCTGGCCACCCAAGGACGAAGCGCCCGTCCTGCCGGAGTTGCCTCCCGATTTCCTGCCAGGCACACCGCTTGGTATGCAGTGGGGCGATTCCGCACCAACCGACCTTTCCGGCTCAGTACAACTGCCTCCCGAGCAGGAGCGATTGATTGCACCGATCGTGGAGCGCATCGCAATGTCACGCTTCGGAAACACCACTGTTCTCAATTCTGCGGGCTGGATCGTGACCAGCAACAGCGAAAGCGGAGGCACCGAGCGATTCTTGCACGACGCGGCTGGAAACATTATCGAACGGCAAGACGGCGATGGACGCAACTACTCTTACGAATATGCGTCATGGAACATGTGCATGACGGAAACGGACCCCCTTGGGAACCGAATTCAGTATCGATACGACCAGAAGGAGCAAATCGAGTCGATCGTCGACGCGAACGGAAATCAAAGTGAGTACACCTACGACTATCGCGGACGAGTCAAGAGTGTCCTGCGTCATGACACCTTGCGCGAGCTTTACGAATACGACGCTGACGACCACGTAACCAGAAAAACTGACAGCAACGGTAACACCTTGATTCACCTGGAGATAGGGGAGTGCGGGTTACCCGTGAAGAGAACGCTGGCAAGTGGCGAAACACATCGCTATGCATATGATCAACGCGGAAAAATCACAAAAGCATCAACAGAAATATTCGATATCGCCATCAAATATGATCTGGATGGTCGATTGATCAGCGATATGCGCGACGGCATTGGCATAGTGCGTCACACTGCAAATGGTTCAAGGTACACGAAGTATCTCGACCGCTTCGTGGTACGGCGCGAAGCGATCTCTGAAGGCGAAATCTCATTTCATACGCCAACGGGAGCCATCCATCGAATTCTGAGAGACAAGAGTGGGCGGATTCTTCTACGTCTGGGAAGCGGCACAAATTTACTTTATCTCTTTGATTCCGCGGGTCGATGTCATGGTCGGCTCCACTGGCCAGATATTGCGCCAACGCAGAATCGCCTGGTTAGGTACGACTATAGTGCAACCGGCGAACTGTATCGAGTATTCGACAATTCATCACGTAAAACAGAATATCTATATGATTTGGCGCACCGCCTGATCGGTCAAGTCTGCGATGGGATGCCTGTGCGCCACTTCACTTACGACCGCAGTGGAAATGTTCTGTCTAATTCAGAATTGGAGCGACTGAGCTACACGGAAGGCAATCGACTTCATGCATCTTCGAGAGCCAGATACCGTTACAACACGCGCAATCATTTGGCCGAGGAAATCGGGAACGATGGGCGCTGCATCGAATTTCATTACGACAGCACGGACTTATTGACAAGAATTGAGTGGAGCGATCGTCAGGAGGTCTGGACAGCGAAATATGACGGGTTATCACGGCGACAATTCAAGCAAATTGGTACCGAGCGGACTGAATACTATTGGGAAGGTGATCGCCTGGCAGCCGAAATAGCACCGGATCACCGTCTTAGACTATACCTGTATGCAAACGATCTGGCGTTTGTTCCCTTCATGTTCATTGACTATTCAGATCTGGACGCAGATCCGAAAGAGGGGGCCGAATATTTCATCGAATCGAACCAGATTGGGCTGCCCGAGCGAATCGAGAACTCGGAAGGTCAAACGGTTTGGAGCGCATTGGATATAGACCCGTACGGGAAAATCATTGTCGCTCCGGGGAACACCATCGATTATGATTTTCGGTGGGCCGGCCATCATTATGACAACGAGACCGGTCTTCATTACAATCGATTTCGATCCTACCATCCGGGTCTTTGCCGGTACCTGCAGTCCGATCCCATAGGTCAATCGGGCGGCATCAACCTGTATGCCTACCCCTCGAATCCGCTCGTATTTATTGACGCGACCGGTTTGGCTTGCGTCAAAGACGGCCACAAATCGACCAAAGGTGGAAATTGCGAACCAAGTTGCTTTGTCGAAACACCCGAATCTGAAAGAAATAAGTGTCCGGAGTGCAAACACGAAAATCCGGATCATGTGAAAATTTCTGACGAAGAATGGAACTCCGAAAAGGCAAAACTAGGCGAAAATGCGTCAGATGAGCAGGTGGCGGAATCCATTGCAAAGAAGCTGGCACAAGAGGCATTGGATTCGTTCAATTCAAATTTGAAGCGCCCCGTAAAGAAACGAACCGTAACGATCCGCGGCATCGATCTCAGGGCGCGCCCTTCCTCAGCTCGCCCCTGTTTGTCTGTCGTAGTCGACAAGCAAAATCGGCGCGCATATTTTGGGCAAAATCAAGATTGGCCTCCACATTTTCATGCAACAGATTCTGATTTGATGATAAGGAATCGAATTATAACAACAGCCCAAAATTGCATAAAAAAACTCGGCAACAAAGTCACCACATGCTGCTCGGATGACCAGAATCACTCATTCAACAACGGCATCCCGGGGAGACATTCGGAAGTTCATGCAACTGTAGCGGCATTGCGAGCCCGGGGAGATACCGATATAGGAAATCTGGTGATTTACAATGCAAAGATAAAAGAGAAAAATGGTTCATTTGGCGATACTGTTGAGGCCATGCCTCGGTGCGATCATTGCAACCCAATTACGGATGGAGCAATCGTCCATCATGAAATTGCTGAAGCGGAAGCTGCGGAATTACTGTGACGATAGTGAGGAAATACATGAATCGTGAAGCACCTATGTCAGATCTAACCTACAAGAGCAACGGTCTGACTTATCTTGGAGCCACTCCATTCTCGGGAGTCGCATATTCAGAGAATGAAATGGGGGTACGCGAAGAGGAAACATCATATGTTGATGGACTTAGATGCGGGCTCTCCAGAGAGTGGAACGATGACGGCACGCTGGTGAAAGAAGCTATGTACTCGTGGGACGTATTCCATGGGGCTGCCCGCACCTGGCATGACAATGGCCAACTCGAACGCGATGGCGAATACGAATATGGCATAGCGCTTCACGAAAAGCTGTGGGACGAACAAGGCAATCTCCTAAGCGATTACGTCTTGTCGAAGGACGACGGGCAGTACGAATTTCTGGAGAAGCTTCGCCAGATTTATCGAGGAGGCAAGAGCGTCGGCGACGATGAATCTGAACCCGCGCAGACTTGATCAGAGCAAAACACCGGATCCACACGGTCATGTCAGCTCTTGTTGGGCTGCATCGACTTTATTTGACATAACGTGAATTATCGACAGTTTGTGTGTAGGTCCCAAGTTCAAATGTCGCGTTTCCGCTAAATAAAAATGTCGTGTTTTGGCGTGTAGGTTGACCGCCAGCCCCCTCAAGGAGCGCCGGCGATGAACGCAACTGGAACGATCACCATGACGATGCGCGAAGTCGATCGACTGAAGGTCATTGAGGCGGTAGCCGATTGTCGACTCAAGCCGGGCCAAGCCGCCGAACGGTTGGAACTGAGCGTGCGGCAGGTCGAACGCCTCGTGCGGCGCTATCGAGCGGCCGGCGTCGCAGGATTGGTGTCAGGCAAGCGTGGGCGTCCGAGCAACCATCAATTGCCCGCGGGCAAGGCGCAACGGGCGTTGGCGTTGATCCGCGAGCGTTACGTGGATTTCGGGCCGACGCTGGCCTGCGAGAAGCTCCGCGAATGTCATGGCATTGACCTGGCTGTCGAAACGGTTCGTACGCTGATGAGGGCTTCCGGCCTGTGGATTCCGCGCCGACAGCGTCCACCGAAGGTTTATCAACCTCGAGCACGACGAGCATGCCTGGGCGAGCTGATCCAGATCGACGGCAGCGATCATCGGTGGTTCGAGGAACGGGCGCCGGCCTGCACGCTGCTAGTGTATGTGGATGACGCGACGAGCCGCCTGATGATGCTGCACTTCACGCAGACGGAATCGACCTTCAGCTACTTCGAGGCCACGCGAACGTATCTGGAGCGCTACGGCAAGCCGGGAGCGTTCTACAGCGATAAGGCCAGCGTGTTTCGCAACGTGACGCCGGGCAAGACTGGCAATCGCGTGACGCCGTTTGGCCGGGCGATGTACGAGTTGAACATCGACACGTTCTGAGCGAACAGCAGTTCAGCCAAGGGACGAGCCGAACGCGCACACCTGACGTTGCAGGACCGATTGGTCAAGAAGATGCGATTAGTTGTTGCATGCCGCCCCGCCCCGCCCCGCTACGCATACGCCAATTGCCGCTGGGCGCCGATTTCGGCAACCCGCGTCATACCCAACTTGCGCACAATCAGCATCGCGATCTCCAGCGACTGCTCATAGTTCAACCTCGGATCGACCGTCGACTTGTAAGCGCGGGCCAAATCGGCCTCAGTCAGATTGCGCGCGCCGCCCAGGCATTCGGTCACGTCCTCCCCGGTCAGCTCCAGATGCACGCCGCCCAGATGCGTGCCGCAGGCGGCATGAATGTCGAAGGCCGCCTCGAGCTCGGCGTGGATGTTCCCGAAGCGCCGTGTCTTCACCCCGCCCGGGGTCGTTTCGCCGTTGCCGTGCATCGGATCGCAGCACCACAAGACACGCCGGCCCTCGGCCTTGACGGCATGCAGATGCTTGGGCAACTCCGCTTCGATCTTCGCCGCACCCATGCGCGTGATGAGCGTCAAGCGGCCGGCCTCGTTCGTAGCGTTCAGCGCGTCGATCGTACGCAGCAACTGGTCGGTGCTCACCCCGGGCCCGACTTTCAGGCCGATCGGATTGCGGATACCGGAGCAGTATTCGATATGCGCGCCGTCCAGCTGCGCGGTGCGCATGCCGATCCACGGAAAATGCGTCGACAGGTTGAACCAGCCCCAATGCCGCGGCACTTGCCGTGCCATCGCTTCTTCGTAATTCAACAGCAGGACCTCATGCGACGTGTAGAAATCGACTCTCGCATCGCTGCCGGAGGGCTCGCCCGCGAGCGCCTCCATGAAGCGCAGCGATTCGCCGATCGAGTGCGTCATCTTGCGATACTCGCCATAAAGCGGCGAATGCGAGGCCCAAGCCAGATCCCAATGTTCGGGGTGGTGCAGATCAGCAAAACCGGCATCGCTCAGCGCGCGCACGAAATTCATCGTCAGCGCCGATCTCGAATGAGCCTCGAGCAGGCGCTGCGGGTCGGGCTCGCGCGCGTCTTTCGTAAAAGCACTGCCGTTGACGATGTCGCCGCGGTAGCAAGGCAGCGTCACGCCGTCACGCGTTTCGGTATCCGCCGAGCGCGGCTTGGCGTACTGGCCGGCAAAGCGGCCGACGCGAACCACCGGCTGCATCAAGCCATGCACGAGCACCAGGCTCATCTGCATCAGCACTTTGAGCCGATTGGCGATGATCGGCGCCGTGCAATCGGCAAAGCTTTCCGCGCAGTCACCGCCCTGCAGCAAGAAACATCGTCCCGCCGCGGCGTCTGCGAGCTTGCGTTTGAGCGTCAGCACTTCCCATGCGGCGACGAGCGGCGGCAGTGCTTGTAGCTGTGCCAGGGTGCGATCGAGCGCCGCCACATCGCGATACGCCGGCTGTTGCAGCGCCGGCTTCGTCTTCCAGGAAGCCGGTGTCCAATTCTCGGCCGCACGCGCCGAAGAGAGATTGCATTCCACAGTTCCACTCCCATAATGAAATGCTGCCGATCGAGCGGGTGTCGTCGCCCGGCATGCAAGCGACGCCCACGCTCCTTACCGCTACAGCTTGACGAGCACCGTGCCCAGATAACGTCCGCTGGACGTGTCGCACAACGCGCTCGGTGCGTTATCGAGGCCGTCGATCACCGTATGCGGGAACACGATCTCGCCGGCGCGCAGCCACTGCGCGAAACGCTCGAACCATTCGCCCTTCGCCTCCGGATTGTCGTCGGCGCTGTAGCCCCGCATCGTGATCCGCTTGAGTAGAAATTGAACGGTATCGATTTCGGCGGGCGCGGTCCGCCCCGTTCCCGTCGCGGCAAGCTGACCCGACAGCGCGCCGAGGATCAGGAAGCGCGCCCCTTCGCGGGCGGCCGTGACGGCCGCCTGTAATTGCTCGCCGCCGACCGAATCGATCAGGACGTCGATGCCGCCCTGCGCCGCTTCAAGCAACTGCTCTGCGAACGGCGTGCTGCCGCCACGTATGACGGCAGCGTCATACCCAAGCTCGGAAACCAGGCGTCGTGCCTTGTCGTGCGAACTCGTGCTGCCGATCACGCGCCCCGCTCCCAGCCGCCGCGCGATCTGTCCGGCCATCGCGCCGATCGCGCCGGCCGCGCTCGTGACGAACACCGTGTCACCCGGACGGATCGGCACGCCGCGCGTCAGCGCCGCGTATGCGGTCCAGCCGTGCCCCAGGTAGCCGAGGTAGCCGGCGGGCTCCGGCAGCGCCTCGCCGACGCGCTGACAGCCCCATGCGGGCACCACCGCGTAGTCTCGCCACCCGTGGAAGTGCGTGACGATGTCGCCGGACGACAAACCGCTGCCGGCGGGCGCGCTCACCACCTCGCCGAGCGCTTCGCCCATCAGCGCGTCACCCGCCGACAAGCACGGAAACGGCACACCGGGCACGTCTTCCGCGCCTTCGCTGATCATCGCGCGCAAGGAAGCCGAGACCAGGAAATAGCGATTACGCACCAGCACGTCGCCCGAGCCGGCCGCCGGCGCGGCGGCGGTGACGATTTCGAAATCGTCCGGTGTCGGCAGGCCTTTTAGCTTCGCCTTCAGGCGCACGTCGCGCCGCATGGGAATCGACAGATTCATGATCCGCTCCCGCCGTGCGCCGTGCGCGTCGATGAGGCGAACCATCCCGCGGGTATGCGCGCGACGCTGCGGCCGTAGGCTATCGTCGGGTCGTCCGAGGCATGCACGGTCGCTGTCCAGCCGTATCGGCCGAGCCAGTCGCGCACATCGTCGCGGGACGAGAGCCAACGAGCGCCCTGCGATTCGACGCGCGCTCGGGCTTCCTTGCCCTCCTCGCTCATCATGCGCGTGGCGAGATGCTCGAGCATGAGCGCGCTGCCCGGCGCCGACAGGTCGGCCACTTGACGGATCAGCGCATCGCAGTCCGTGTCGCGCAGATACATCAGCAGCCCTTCGATGAGCCAGATCGTCGGCTTGGCGGGATCGAAGCCGGCCGCGCGCAACGGGCTCGCCCAATTCGAGGTCAGATCGGCGACGAGCGGCCGCCAATCGCACTGCAGCGGCAACCCGGACTGCTTCATGAGCTCGCGCTTGAAGGCGATGATGTCGTCGAGATCGAGCTCGAACCAGCGCGTGCCGAACGGACACGCCAGGCGTGCCACGCGGCCGTCCACGCCGGCAGCCAGCGTGACGACCTGCCGGATTCCGCGGCTCAGGTTCGCGAGAATGGCATCGTCGAAGTAGCGTGTGCGAACGACGAAATATTGCGGAAAGTTCGCGCGCCGCGCGACTTCGCTGACATGCTCATGCGTCGGCGTGCCGGCCAGGTGCTCGATCAGCGCCGCGGCGAACGGATCGTGAAACAAGGCGTCCGGGCGCTGGCCTTCGGCATGACGTTGCCAGGCAATGAACAGTGCGGTTTGGCCGACGCCAACCGGAATATCGAAAGTAGACACAGACAGGTTCCTTATCCGCAAGAGAATCAAGGTTGGAGTTGGGTGGTTTTCCAATCGTCGCCTTCGCGTTCGTACCTGAGGCGCCGGTGAAGCCGGTCGGAGCTGGCGGCCCAGAATTCCATCTCGTGAGGCTCGAGCCGATAGCCGACGAAGCGCGGCGGCCGCGGCAACGCGACGCCGAGCGCTAGCAGCTCGGCGGCGTGCGCGCGCAGCGCTTCGCGGTCGACGAGTTCGTCGCTCTGGTGCGACGCACTCGACATCGCATGCATCGGCACCGAGCGTCCGAACCAGAGCTTGTCGTTCTCGCTTTCCTCGAGCGGAACCGCCTGGCCGGAAATCATGATCTGCTGCCCGGTTTCTCGCCAATACAGCAAGCCCGAGGCCCAGCCCGTCTCCGTGAGTTCGCGTCCTTTGCGGCTCGTCGAATGCGTGCAGAAGATCACGCCGCGGTCGTCGATCGAGGAGAACGCGATGACGCGAGAAGAGATGCGTCCGTCGGACGTGGCGGTCGCGAGCGCGAGCGCCTTGGGCTCGCGGACGCGCGCGACATCGGCCGTCGCGAGCCAGCGCTTGAGCAGCGTGATCGGCTCGGACGGCGGGTCGTCATATTCGGGGAACAGGACATCGACGCTTCCCGTGAGGCTTTCGAATCGACTGGTGTTCATGGCAATGTTTTCATGATGGCAAAAGACGGGGGCGCCGCTAGACGCCCAGGCGGCCGCGCGCGACGACGACACCGTGACCGCTGACCTCGACCGCCTCGATGCCGTGCTCCGAGCCGTGCACCAGCGCATGCATGTGCGAGGGGCGCTTGATCTCGACGCCTTGGAGAAGATGCAGCGGCTCGCCCCACGAAATCAGTCCGTGGCGGGCAAGGTGAATGGCGATGGGACCGGCGGCGGAGCCCGTCGCCGCATCCTCCACGACGCCGTAGGCCGGCGAGAACATCCGGCAGCGCCAGTGGTCGCCCGCTGGGGCCACGCACATGGCCGACATATCCTCGAACTCAGCCAGCGCGCGATGGTCCGGATGCACGTCGGAAAGCGCGGAGGCGTCGGGCAACGTGACGAACACATGGCGCGGGCCGTTTCGATAGGCCTCCACGGGCAACACGGACGCTTCGACGCCGAGCGCTTCGAGCAGACGCTCGGCCCGATCAAAGCGCGTCCACGTCGGGATCGGCTGCTGCATGGTGACGTAAGCCTCGCCGGGCGCATCGGATCGCACATCGAACGGCACGAGCCCCATGCCCGTCTCGAACACGAAGCGATCCTGCGCCTTGACGTGCCTGAGTGCCACGGCCGTGCCGAGCAGCGGATGGCCCGCGAACGGCAGCTCGTTGACCGGCGTAAAGATGCGCACGTGCACGTCGCCGCCCTGCTTCGGCGGCATCACGAACACCACTTCCGACAGATTCATTTCGCGGGCGATCCGCTGCATGCGCTCCGCCGGCAGCGGAACGTCGACCAGGAAGACGGCAACCGGGTTGCCTTCGAGCGGCGTGCGCGTGAAGGCGTCAACGACGATGTAGTCGATGGGATGCGACGCATGGATCGGCGCCGCCGCGTGTGTATTCGCGTGCGACGCTGCCGGTTCGAGCGCGCGCATGCGCGCCGCGATCTCACCGCTCGCGGTGCTGGCCTCCACCGAGAAGCGCAGCCGCTCGGCGACCGGCAAGCCGATCAGCGTCTGCGCGTCGTTCGGCGGCAGTAGATGCGCGGGCGGACGCTCGCCGTCCCAGAGCATGATCGCGCCCCAGCGATTCCTGTCTTCGTCGGCGATCCAGTGCTTCTCGTGCAAGCCCGGCACGTTCGACCAGCGCGCGAGGGTGCTGTCGTCCACACGCGCCTTCAGCGATTCGATGCTCTGCTCGGAACCATCGAGGTTCCACCAAACGATGTCGACAATCATGAAACGCGTGTCCTGTAGGGTTCTATAAAAAGCGTGAAGAGTCGTCAGGCCGTCAACGCCGTCATGCGTTTTTCGCGGCGTATCGCGTGTGTGATGGCTTCGCCGAGAATGCGCGGCCCGTCGACGGTCAAAACCGATTCGGCGTGGAATTGCATCGAGCTGAACGTTGGACCGCGCAAGGCATGCACTTCGCCCGTGCGCGGATCGCGGCTGATGGCCACCGTGCCGACGCCGTCGACGTCCATTTCGTCCCGGACGGTCTGCGCCACATACGTGTTGTAAAAGCCCACGCGCTCACGCTGGCCGAACAGATCGATCTCGACCTGGATGCCCTGATTGGGCACCTCGCGCCGCACGAGCGGAATGCCGAGGATGGCGTTCAGGATCTGATGGCTCAGGCAGACGGCCATGAACGGCTTGCCCTCGTCGATGAGATGCCGCAGCCACGCGTAGAGGCGAGCGATGCGCAGATCGCCGGCGTCGCTCGGGTCTCCCGGGCCCGGCCCCATGACGACGACGTCGTAACGCGCAAGGTCCACCGCGTCGTGAACGCCGCACACTTCGGTGGCGAGGCCGAGCGACGACAGTTGCTGGGCGATCATCGCCGTGAAGTGATCTTCGGCGTCGACGATGAGCGCGCGGCAGCCGCTCAACTCAGCCAACTCATCGGCCATCTCGCCTTGTCGCCCGCCATACGGACGAAACCAGAAGTCCGCGATGCCTTCGTTGCGCTCGCGCAGCGCCGCCTGCACCGATGGATGCTGGCCGAGCGCCGGGCCGGCTTCCGGCGGATCGAATGCGTTCGATAGCGCGGCCACCTTGGCATGCGTCTCCATGACTTCCGATACCGCGTCCGAATGCCGGACGAGCGTCGAGCCGACGCCGATGCGGACATGGCCGGCGCGGTCGATCTCCGCGGTGCGGATCAGGATGGCGGAGTCGAGCGTGCGCCCGCCGCGCGCATCGCGGCCGATCAGCGCTGCAATGCCGCTGTAGTAGCCGCGCCCGGCCCGCTCGTGCCGCGCGATCACGCGGGTCGCGCTTTCGATCGGACTGCCGGTGACCGTCGGCGCAAACATCGTTTCGCGCAGCAAGTCGCGAACATCGGCCTCGGTGTGCCCGACGATGAAATATTCGGTGTGGGCGAGCCGCGCCATCTCGCGCAAGTGCGGCCCCGTGACCTGCCCGCCGGCCGGGCAGATGCGCGCCATCATCTTGAGCTCTTCGTCGAGCACCATGTACAGCTCGTCGGATTCCTTGCGATCGCCGAGAAAAGCGTTGATCCCATCGATCGTCGGCCCGCTTTGCGGATACCGATAAGTCCCGCTGATCGGGTTCATCGTCGCGCAACCTTCATGCAGCGTCAGGTGGCGCTCCGGCGTGGCGCCGACGAACGTGCGTTCCCCGGTATGAATCACAAAGATCCAGTACGCGCCGACCTCCCGGCGCATCAGGCGCTTGAAGACCGCCAGCGCCTTGGCGGGCGAATAGTCGTCGAGATCGCCCTCGAGTGTGCGCTTGATGACGAAGTTCGAGCCCGCGCCAGTGCCGATCTCGTCGGTGATGACGCGCTCGACGATCTCGGCGTAGGCCTCGTCGTCGATATCGAAGTGACGCTCGCCGAGCGCGGTATCTGCATCAGGGATGGCGGCGAGCGCAAGCTGCGCGGACACCGTTTCGTGCTCGTCGCAGGTGATGGCGACGAGCGGAGCGCCGTCGTCGTGTGTCTTGAAGCCGCGCTCGTGCAGCTGCCGGTATGGCACCATCACAAGCAGCTCCTGACGGTCCGCGCCCGTCGCCGTCGGCGCGGCCAACGGAAGCTCGGCCAGGGAGGACGGATAGGAAACCGCGCCGGCGAAGACGTCGATCGTCGCGCGTTCTCCGGCGTTACCCGTCGAACGCGCGATCAACGCGAAGCACGGCGCTTGTCCGTGGAGGACGCGATCGAAAAGGTTGCGGTTCGGAGCGGCATTCATGCCAGCGCCTCCTCGATGCTCACCACCTTGCCGCAACGCTGGGCCACGTATTCCAGCGCCTGGTGATGATGGTCTTCGGAAAAATCCGCCACGCCATCGGCAACGAAGAACGGTTGAATGTCGTTCGTGAACGCATCGACAGCCGACATCATTACGCCGATGTGCGCGTAGACGCCACACAGCATCAGCTGATCGCGACCGCTCTCCCGCATACGCTCGCGCAGGTCGGTGCGGAAAAATGCGCTGTAGCGCCACTTCGTGAGCATCCAGTCATCCGGGGACGGGCCGACGGCCTCGGCGACGTCCCGATCGGCCGGCGTCGTCTCCATGCCCGGCCCCCAAAAATCGCGCAGCAAACCGCGTTCCGTCTCGGTCATGCGCCCGGGATGAGCCGTGTACGCGACGGGAATACCGGCCTGCTTGCACCGCTTGCGCAGCGACGCGACATTGGTCGTCAACGTCTCGCGCAGCGTCGGCGGCAACGGCGAAAGGAAATAGTTCTGCATGTCATGAATGAGCAGCAACGCGCGCGACGGGTCGACACTCCATGACACGACATTCTCGGGCAGGCTGCTCGAATCGGGCAGCGCGTACGGTTGAATCGACGGGATACCAGCCATTCGTCTCCTCCATTGGGTATGCGTTAGCTCGGTAGACCATCCCGGCGCACTTCGGGAACCTCGATACCCAGCGAACGGAATTGCTCGCAAGGGTTCATGAATTCGCGCTGCTCCTTGATCAGTCCGTTTTCGAAGCGGAACGAGTGAAGGAAGTGATTGCGGTACTGGCCTCGGGGGTAGCCGGGGAAAACAATCGCGCCTTCGCCGCGGCACTCGACCCAGAACCAGTTCGGGTCTTGCGTCTCGAAGATCTGGATGTCGGTCCAGACCCAGTCGGGGAAGCATTGCAGCGACCACACGGCGTGCTCGCCGAGCTTCTCGCGGCCGCGAATCGCGATTGGCTGGCCGCTGTCGGTCGTCCACAGACCGCCGACGCCATCTTCCGTGAACAGCAGGTGGCGCTTGAGCCTCGCTTCGCCACGAGTGTGCATGTACTGCTCGACGATCTTGCGGTTGTGCTGTCGGGCCGCGACGTGCGCGTGATTTTCCGACGTGTTTTCGAGGGATTCGACGTCTGACATGCAAGCTCCTGAAGTCAAAGAGCGCCGCCCAGCCGGGAACCGGGAGGCTGCGTGGGATTACACGAGGTAGCTGATTTCGCGCGGATCGAGGCCGACGAGCGCGCGGCCGTAGACAAGTTGCGGAATGCCCATCCCAAAGCCCGCGTGGCGGCTCGCCACGTTCAGATCGCGCCAGATCAACTGCAGCGGATTGGATTCCATGAAGGCGGCGCTGCCGTAGGCCGTCATGAGGCGATCGCTGGCCTCGCGGCACAGGCGCGTGACGCGCGTCGATTCCATCCGAAAGCGCGAACGCGTCACTTCGTCGGGCAGGACGCCGGCCGTTGCGTGGTGCTCGACCGTTTCGACGATGCGGCGGGCGTGCAGCTGCGCGCCGTCGATCATCATCGAAGCTTCGGCGAGATCGGTCTGGAACGCCGGCGAAACAGCCTGGCTCTTGAACGTGGACGAGGCGACGCGGCGCTCGTGGGCCTGATCGCGCACGAGTTCCAGCGCGGTGACGATCGCCCCGAGTTGCGGTCCGAGTAGACCGATCGACAGCAAGCCTGAGAACGCGCCGCTATATAAACGGTGCCGTTCCGACGGCAGGCGCGACCGGCCCTGCACGATCGGCGCGTACGGTGTCACGCGATGGCGCGGAATGAACAGCCGGTTCGCCACTACCGTGTTGCTGCCGGTGCCGCGCATGCCCGTGATATGCCAGGAGTCGCGGACTTCGAGCTCGCTCATCGGCATGAGGACCAGGTTTATCGTCTCGTCGTCGGCATCGACGCCTTTCGGGATCAGCGCGCCGATCCATTCGGCGTGCAGGCTGCCCGATGCATAAGCCCACTCTCCCGTCACCACGACACCGCCGTCGACGCGTTCGACCTGGGCGCGCGAAGGCGCAATGATGAGCGCGGTGCGCGTGTCGCGGTTACCACCCCACACGTCGTCCTGCGTACTCTCGGGGAAGTGGGCGATCATGTAGTTGCCCATGTTGAGCACGCTCGTGACCCACGACGCCGAGCAGCAGCCGCGCCCCAGCTCGTAGCAGACGTCAAACAGCGTGGCGGGACCCGCTTCGTAGCCGCCGAGCCGGCGCGGCGTGAAGAGCCGCATCAGACCCGCCTCGGTCAGCGCGGCGACGGCACGCTCGGTCAGGCGGCGCCCGGTATCGGCAGCGCGCGATTCTTCAGCGAGCTCGCTCGCGACTTCTGCCGCCTTCGCGATCAATTGCTCATGCTCGACCACCGATTCATCGAGCGCAATGGCGTCATGTCCGGCCGAATTCCCTTCCTGCGAGGGGCGTTCATTTGTCATTTCACGAGTCATGCACTGCGAGGTCTGTATCGTGCTCACGGCATCTCCAGAATAAACTTATAATTACTATTGTTAAAAAACTTAAAACAATAATGACTGAGATAAATTTAACCATCAATTAACCAGAAAACCGAAACAAACAAGAACCACCATTTTTAGTACGAACACTCGGAATTCTGAAAATATCGCGCAACAACAGCCATGAGATCGGTATCTGGCTTTGCCTTACCAATCAGAAAAGGCATTTTTATTTCGGTGCCATTAAATTGCTGTTACGTTTTTATTTAACGCGCCCGCACATGTCAGCCCTTCGTAAGCAATGCTGCCTCGTCGAGTTCCGATTCAAAGCCTGACTGGTGGGGCGTCTCGGCGCCTCTTTACACAACAGAGCACCGCACACGTTTTTCAGCTTCGCCTGTACTTCCAACTCTCGATCCTATTTAGCGGGCGCCGAGCTGTATCTAACAAATCGAGGCAAGCCTTCGGCGTAAACCGGGGCCATCAGGTTTCCTGCCCCATTTAATGACATAAATGTAAATCCCGCCCCATTATGCTTGGTATTCCCGTGGATTCCTTAAAGGACGGCTAAGCGTAGGATAAACTCAAGAAATAATCACCTGTCAAACTTGACGGGTTATACCCCACCAAACAAAATGAGACTGCGAGCGAAATACATTTGAAGATTATTTTAAAAATATAATCGACATACCCGAATCTGACCCATCAGACAATCGCGCGACCCGGTTTGAGGAGCGCTTCGTGAATGTCGGCTCGACGCTCAAAGCGAATGCGAAGACGACGAAATGTGCCGAGCCCGCTACCCTGTTCCGTCCGGCGCTTCGCGTGGTGCTGTCGCTGACCGACTTCGGCACCGGCCGATGGCATTCGGCTGGCCAAGGAGACGGTCAGGAAACCGATCACAATCGACTTGCTCAGCTACTGCGCATCGCGTTACGACACGTCATTTACCGCGACCGCCCTGAAGTGGCTCGAGATCACGGACGACGCAGCCATGCTAGTAGTGGCACGAGACCACCGAATCGACGTTCAGCTATTTCGAGGCCCTGTCGGTTCGCACGGCAAGCCGATCGCGTTCTATAGCGACAAGGCCGGCATGTTCTACTGTAAAGGCCATACTGGCGACGCCAGGTAAAGGCGTGACGCATTTTGGTCGGGCGATGTACGAGCTGAACATCGACACGTTCTGCGCAAACAGTAGCTCGGCCAAGGAGCGCGTCGAGCGTGCACACCAGACGCGGCAGGATCAGCTGGTCAAGGAGTTGAGATTGCGCGGAATCAGCACGGTCAACGACGCCAACGTTTACGCGCCCTCCTTCATCGCTGCTTACAACACGCACTTTGCGAAGCCGTCGAAGAGCGATTTCAATGCGCATCGGCCGCTGCGGGATGACGAGAATCTGAACATGGTGTTGACCTGACGTGAAACACGTCGGGTATCGAAATCGCTGGCAGGGTTGCACGACCTCGTCCCACGTGTATTGCCACTGTCAATGTCAATAGATCACTCGTTGTCGCGCTATCCAGTGTTTACAGCGCTCCCTCGCTCGAACGAACAACGTCAGCGAGCCTCTTGATTCCCCACCCAAGCGACGTTCACCCAAGGAACCGGTTCACGTCGCCACGCGCATTTTGCGTGACGCCCCTACGTTCTACTTACGACTACTGCAAGCTTTGAAACCTTTCTCGGCAACCCCGCCAAACCGCGATCTAAACATTTTAGATTTCATCAAAAAATATTTGACGCTCCGTTTTCTTCCTTGCTATCTTTCCCCGCAAGAAATACCGATGGGAGTTTGAATGGCGCAAATAAACCAAAAACCCGACAAATAACTTCCATTTTAATTACGACATTGCGAGCGCGATATCCGGTTCGCAACGCTGCAATTGCTTCCGCCAGGGAAAGGTTCTCGATTCACCGTCATCCAGCTTCGCTTCAGGCTGGACCGTTTCGTCAGGAAGCGTCGCAAGGAAGTCGCCAGCATCGCGTTTTGCTTGACGGCATGGCAGGTTTCATCCGCCGCGCCTGGCTTGCCGAGCCGCACCGTTCGCGCCACGCGAAGTTGCGTCGTCAGCCGCATGCAGCATTGCAATCGCCTGGAACAACCGTAGCAGCCCAGGTCGTCAAGCGGCATCGCAATACCGTCTTTTCCGACTCTAATAAATTGCATTCCTAATCAATAGATAACGAATCGAAGCTGTTCTATCCGCAAACCGCGGACTGTACCCAACGCAATTGTCGGACCGCCGCACGCAGGATCGCGGCACGGCCCGATAAACAAGAGGGCCGAGCGCAGAATCGGTGCCCGCGATACGCGAGCCCGATACCCGACTGGCCTCCGATTCTGATGGTGGGTGGGGAGGAATACCTATGTCGCCTTGAATTCTGCTGATCGTTCTGGCTTGCGTCAGGTTGCATCGGCCGCCCTTCGCTACCCGCGATTCGGGCCGCGCGCTGTACCCGTTCTTCGTCGAAATCTCGGAGCTCACAATGCAGAGAACTCAATACGTCAATCGCAAACGCCTGCAACGCTTTGCGCTGACGGCAATTGCAGTTGGAGTAGCAGCCACGATGGTCCCGCTGTCCGCCCAGGCGGCAACCAACTGGGTCCAGACGCGCACCAGCGCGTTCCTCCTGTCGAATGCACCGGCCACCGCCGCCTCGCAGGCACTGGCCGCGTCCGCCGCGGCACCCGGCTACTCGCTGAACAGCGTCGGCACGCCGGCGCTCACCGATACGCACGTGACGCCGCTCGAATTGAGCCAGCCGCTGCACGTGACCGTAGTCCTGAAGAACCGCAACGCAGACCAGCTCGACACCTTCCTTCGCGACGTCAACCAGCCGGGTAGCGCGAGCTATCACAAGTACCTCACGCCGACCCAGTTCAAGGCACGCTTCTCGCCGACCGACGCGCAGGTCGCGGCCGTAGTCGCTCACCTGAAGGCGAACGGCTTCAGCAACATCACGGTCTCTGACAACAACACACTGATCGCCGCCGACGGTAATGCCGGCAACGTGCAGCGCGGCTTCCAGGCGAGCATCAAGCGCTTCAACTATCGAGGCAAGCCGGTCTACGCGAACGATTCGGCGGCGCTGATCCCGGCATCGCTCGGCTCGGTCGTCGATTCGGTGCTCGGCCTGCAGAACGCTGCCGTGCCGCACCGCCTGCTCCACCGTTTCGCGCCGTCCGCCGTCGTCGAGCCGAATGTGGTCTCGAAGAATGCGACCGCCGGCTCGCAAGTCGGCCACCAGCCGACCGATTTCGCAAAGATCTATGACGCGAGCGGCCTGCCCGCCGCGACCAATACCACGGTGGGCATCATCACCTGGGGCGACATGACCCAGACCATCGCCGACCTGAACACCTTCACGCAAAACGCCGGCCTGGCGACGGTCAACACGGCAGTGGTTGCGGGCGGCTCCGGTACGCTGGCCGACGACGGCGATCCGGGCGAGTGGGATCTCGACAGCCAGGACATCATCGGCACCTCGGGCGGCGTCAAACAGCTGATCTTCTACTCGGCCATCAACGGCGACAGCAACGACAGCGGCCTCACCGACGCGACGCTGACCGCCGCCTACAACAAGGCGGTAACCGACAACAAGGCGACCGTCATCAACGTGTCGCTCGGTCTCGACGAAACGGCCGCCAACTCGGACGGCTCGCTCGCGGCCGACGACGCGGTATTCAAGCAGGCTGTCGCACAAGGGCAAGTCTTCTCGGTCTCGGCCGGCGATGCAGGCGTCTATCAGTGGTCGACGTCACCGCAGGGCGCACCCGGCTATATCGGCACGTACAACGGCACGTCGGTCAAGACGACGATCAACCTGTCCAAGTACAGCGTGTCGTCGCCCGCGAGCTCGCCGTACGTCGTCGCCGTCGGCGGCACGACGCTCTCGACCACCGGCACCACGACGTGGGCCGGCGAAACCGTGTGGAACGAAGGCGTCGCCTATGCGGACCTCGACAGCAACGGCAACCCGGTCGACAACGCCGTGCGGATCTGGGCAACGGGCGGCGGCGTGAGCGCGTTCGAGACCGCGCCGAGCTGGCAGACCGCCGCGCTCGGCAGCACGGTGACGAAGCGCGTGCTGCCCGACGTGGCGTTCGACGCCGCGCAGGCGACGGGCGCGTACATCGTCATCAACGGGCAGACGAACCAGCTCGTCGGCGGTACGAGCCTCGCGTCGCCGATTTTCGTCGGCGGCTGGGCACGCGTCGAGTCGGCCAACAACAACAGCCTCGGCCTGCCGACTTCGGCGTTCTATCAGGGCCTGCCGACCAATACGTCGCTGCTCCACGACGTGACGTCGGGCAACAACGGCTACAGTAGCCACGGCTACACCGCGAAGGCCGGCTGGGACGACGACACCGGCTTCGGCAGCCTGGATTTCGCGAAGGTCAGCGCGAGCTCCGTCAAGTAACGCGGCACGACCCGATGGGGCGCGGCAAGCTCGCCGCGCCTCTCATTGCAAAGTCGGGCTCACAGGATGGCACTGCTTATCGGGGCCAGCCTCACATTCATCCAGCACCTCGATTTTTGCCGCGAATCACGACCGCAGCCGCCTCGTTCGGCTAAAATCCCCGCGCCTGCAAAGCGTGCGGAAAACGCGGGGCCGATGACGGCTGCATCGCGCTATCCAACGCGGCGGCACCGCCAATCGGGACAGACATAAGCAAAGACTCCGCAACCACACAACGCGGATCCAAGGTAGCGGTATGGCCAAAGTGCTGTTGCTCGACGACGAGGTCGAGTTGCGCGAGGAAATCGCCGCGTTCCTGGTAAAACGCGGCTGGACGGTCGATCAGGCCGGCACGGTCGCGGAGTTCCAGGAACGGGCGTCGGATCTCGCATTTGCGATCATCGACGTGATGCTGCCGGACGGGAGCGGCTTCGATGCGGCCGTGTGGCTCAGGGCCCGGCATCGCGACTGCGGCATCGTCATGCTGACCGCCCGCGGGGACACGCAGGACAAGATCGACGGCCTGATCGGCGGCGCCGATCACTATCTCGTCAAGCCGGTGAAACTGCTCGAACTCGACGCCATTCTCCAGGCGCTCGGCCGCCGGGTGGCAAACGACTGGCGGCTCGACTGTCAGGCGCGCGTGCTGTCCGCGCCGGTCGGCGGCCGGCTCGAACTGTCGGCAAGCGAGATCGCCCTGCTCGCGCTGCTGGCGCGGCATCCGGCCAAGGCGGTGAGCCGGCGGCAGATCGCCGAGGATTTCGGGTTCGACTGGGTCGACTACGACGAGCGCCGGCTGGAAACGATGGTCAGCCGTCTGCGGCAGCGCTGGCGCAGCGAGGCGGGCTCGGAACTACCGCTGAAGACCGTCCATCGCACCGGCTACACGTTCGCCGCGCCGCTGATGCTCGCCTGACCGGCAACGGCCGCCCTGTCCGCGTTCGCGGGCAAAAAGACCGTCGCCCGGCAGCCGTGCCCCGCCTCACTGACCAGGTTCAACGTGCCGCCCTGCATCTCGACCATGCGGCGTGCCAGCGGGAGACCGAGGCCCGTTCCCGGCTTGCGGCCCACGTTGCGGCCGCGGAAGAAGCGCTCGAACACGTATGGCAGGTCCGCCGGCGCAATGCCGGGGCCGTCGTCCTCGACTTCCAGCTCCACACCGCCCGGCACACGCCGGCCGCGCAGCACGATCCGGGTGCCGCCGGGGGTGTATTTGACGGCATTGTCGGCAAGGGTACGCAGCACGAGGCGCGTGAGGCTGCCGTCACACACGAAGGCGTCCGGCAGGTCTTTCGCGTCGATTTCGAGGCGGTGGCCATCGGACAGCGCCCCGGCGGCGGTGGCCGCATCGTCGAGCAGCGCCGCCAGCCGGGTGTCGCCGATGCGGGTTCCGCGTCGCAGCAGCTCGAACCCGTCCTCGTGCAGCGAGTCATTGATCAGTACCGTCAAGCGCTGCGTCGCGCGCAGGATCTTCTGGTAGCGCGACGAGGTCAGCGGATCGCTACCGGAGTCGTCGAGGTCAAGATTCTGGGCGGTGGCATCGATGACCGCCAGCGGCGTCCGCAGCTCATGCGAGACGGTCGCCAGAAGCTGGCGCTGCTCGTCCTGTGCCCGCTTTTCCATCGCGAGCGATGCTTCCACTTGCTCCATCGCCTCCCGCAGCGCCTGGGTGCGCAGCGCAACCTTTACCTCCAGATCGCGCTCGGCCTGGCGGGCGACGCGCAACGCGTCGGCCTGTGCCGTTTCCATCGCATTGCGCATCGCGTTGTAGCGCGAGCTGATCGCCGAATTCATGATCAGCATGAACGCGAGCATCCCCAGGTATCCGGCGTTGTCGGCGAGCAGCCCCGGTGGAATCCAGCCCACGTTGCGCGCGACGCGTAGTGCACTGCCGCCGAGCAACAGCAGCAGCACGAGCACGACCACGCGCGCGTGCCGGTAGCCGCGGGCGGTGAGCCAGAGCGACACGCCCATCGTGACGAGGATCACCGCAATCTGCCAGAACAGGTAGAACGGGCGCACCCACCAGACATTGACGACCAGCATCAGCGGCGCGGCAGCCAGCGCCACGACGATCGTCAGTGCGGAAAAAGCGATCGTCGGCCGCCGCCAGCGCCCGTTGAACAGGCCGAGGTAGTGCGCGGTGAACAGCGTGCCGGCGGGCGTGCCGAGCAACCAGCTGAGCAGGTAGACCGTATTGCTCGCGGCCGGAAAATCCGGCAGCAGGTATTGATAGATGTAGCCTTCGGCGCCGAGCGCGGTGAGCAGGTTCACGACGACGCTCAGCCCGTAGAGCCCGAACGACGCATCGCGCGTCACCCGGAACAGCCACAGGCTCGAGACGAGCAGCACGAGATGCGCGGCGTCCAGCAGGCCGAACAGCAAGGATTCCTTGCTCGTGGCGGAGATGAACGCGTCGGGCGACCACAGCGCCATCGAGAAACTCATGGTGCTGGTGCTGCGGATTCGGAGATAGAGCGTGACCGGTTGGCCCGCCGGAAGGTCCAGGCGAAACACGGGGTTCCGGTACGCGATGTCGCGTTGTTCCACCGGCTTGCGATCGCCTGCGACGTGGCGCTGGTACCCGCCGCCCGGCTGCGGCACGTACAGCGTGACGTCGTTCAGCAGCGACGACCGCAATTCCAGGAGCCACATCGGCAGCGCGCTCGCCGGGCGGGTCACGGTCAGGCGCAGCCACGCCGCGCCGTTGACGTAGCCGAGCGCGGGCTCCGACGTCTGGCCGACGAACCCGCGCGCGATCCCGGGCTGCGACACGCGCTCGACCGTGAGCGTGTCGCCCGGATCGCGCAACAGATCCCAGCCGTTGCGGATGCTGACCTGCCCGCCGTCCGGCAGCGTAATCGGCGTGGCCGCGAAGGCCCCCGAGGCCCAGGTAATCAGGATGAGGAAGATGAGCCGGAACATCACGCGATTCGTACGGGTGTCTGAGATCGGGCGACACTATAACCGAACACGCGACGCCCGCCGGCACCCCGATGCCGCCCGCGCCCCGGATGTCAGAACTTGTCAGTTTTCGCGGCGCACGCTCATTTAAGATGCACGCCAATCAAGGAGGCACGGGCGCGGTTCGCCGCCAGTGAATGCCCGACACCCTTGACCAGCAGCGCCACCCTTGCCTACGCCCCGCACGACGACGGCGCATCGACGCCGAAAACAACGATATGGCCGGGCTGGCGGCGGCATTCCGACGAGCATTGACAATAAATCAGGCACGAGGCGCTCGTTGAACAGCAATGCCGTCGCCGCCGACGGAGGTCGGCAGGATTGGGCGGGCTTCGGTGGTGTTGCGCGCGAAGATGACGGGCAGCGGTTCGTCCTTCTCCAGCCTCGCCTGGCCCAATGGGGCCGGGCGAGGCCGGACGCGCCGCGGTGCCCGGCCTCTCGATCGTGCGAATTCAGATGAACACGCTGCGTCAAGCCAGATAGGCAGCCACTTCATCCGGCGTCAGGAACCGCACCAGCGTCGCGGACGGGTTCTGCGCCGGATGGCAGACACCATTGAAGCCGTTCCAGCTCCGCTTGATACCCTCTTCCGTGTCCAGCGCGATCAGCACGCATTGGCCGTGCTTGCGGTGGCTGCGCAGCGGCGCTTCCCCCCAAGCGAGCGCCAGGTTGTGGACCAGCGCGCCGTTCTCATACGCATGCGCCTGCAGCCAGTGAAACTCCGACGTGTCCTGATCTTCGTCACCGCTCCTCGGCGCAATCGGCTTGCCGACGCGCAGCGTCTGCGCGTGCTCGCCGATCAGGCGCTGCAACAGCGTGAACGCGTGGAACGTGTTGTTGACCGCATGCACGCTGGCCACGAAGCCGGTGCCGGAAGCCGGCAGCACGACGACGCACTCCGGTTCGTTGCTCATCGCCGACGCGAGGCACAGAAAGTACAACTGGTCGAACGGCAAACTGTCGTTATCGGCCATCCGGTCAAGCAACGACTGCAAGGCAGCATCGGCGACGAGATCGCGGTGATTGTCCTGATTGCGCATCAGCATCGCCATCAGCGGCAGCACTACCGTATCGACCGCGTCCCGCAACGCATCGACCTCCCAACGCTGCCGCGCGCCCAGCGCATCGAGCTGCTGCTGAGCCGCTTGCCAGTCGCGCCGTTCGTCGTCGGTGGCTTCATCGTCGCCCTCCTCGACCGCTCTTGCGCAAAACGGCGCGAGTTCGGGCAGCCATGCCCCAAGCCTCGCCTGCGCGGCCGGAAACAGGATGCGCGGATCAGCCCCGCGCTCGACGATCGCGCCACCGAGCAGCGCCAGCAACGCCGCGCGATTCGGGTGCAGCGCCGGCAGCTCGGCCACACACGCGTGCAGGATGGCGTCGGCGCAGGCAGGGTCCTGTGCCTGCTCGCGCAATTCGTCGATTTCGGTCAGTTCAAAGAAATCGTCCATGGTGAAGAGATCGGCTTCATCGAGGACGGGCCGGTGCAGGACGGCAAGGAGTTCAGGTGTCAGCGGCGTCATGGTGAGTGTTGGTGCAAGGAAGAACGTGCGATGTCGGCGTAGTCGAAGCGGACGGGGCAGCACTCGCCCGCTTCGGCGGCAAGCGCGTGTTACTCGCGCATCCCCTCCAGATCGCGGATCAACTCGCTCGCCGAGATCTCGTCGAGCGTCGACAGCGAATCCGCCTCGCGAATACTGCCCCAGTTCGACGGCGAGCCAGCCTGCAATGAACCGAGCTCCTGATCCGGATACATGTCGACCGCCCCGACGATGATCCCCGGATCGAGCGATAGTTCGATCACCTTGCCCGCGCCGAGCGGCTTCGTGAAATACCAGATGCAGCCGGCGTCCTCCACCTGGCCACGACGCCAGCCCTTGTTGACGAGCCCGAGCACGCGGCCGGTCGGTACCTTGACGCCCTTCCAGCGCTCGAGCAGCCGCCCGTTGCGCTCATCGTCGGTCAGCCGGTACACGTCGCGGCCGAGCTGGGCGAACGGCTGCAACAGCTCGTAGTCGGCGAACACCTGCCCGAACGCGGCGGCGTCGGCCGGCGCGATCTCCAGCGCATGCGGCACGCCGATGCGGATCGTCGCGCCTTCCGGCAACGTGAACGCGTCGTCGTCGGCCGTGGCCGCGGTGCCGTCTTCCGCCACGCGGAAACAAGCCTTCAGCGTGCCGCCGAAGTTGCCGCCGTCATCGACTTCGTACACGCCCCAGACGAGACGCTGAACCAGGTGGCGCACCAGCGGATGCTCGGCGAGAAACGCGCGAAACACCTCCGGCGTCCAGCGGCGGCGGCCGCACATCGCCACCTCGAGCCGCGCGAGCTGCTGGCTCGCGATGGTGCGCGCATCCTTCTTCAGCAGCTTGAAGCGCTCGACCGCTTCCTTGCCCTTCTCCGGGTCGTCGGTCTTCTTCGGCTTCGGCAGATCCGCGAGCCGCGCGCCGGCCACGCCGTCGGCACCGGTTTCGCGCACATACGGCTTGAGCGTCTCGTCGAAGCCGACCCGGAACGCACGCGGACCGAAGTCGAGCAGCATCGTGCCCTGCGCGTCGAGCCCGAGATCCGGCGCGAGACGATCTTCCAGCTCCTCCGACGACAGCCCGCGTGCTTCCGCGATCGCATCGATCTTCTCGCGCGCGCGGTCCTGCAGCGCACGGAACTTGACCTTCTGCGCGATGCCGTTGAGCAGCATCAGCGCGACGTCGCTGCCGATCGAGGCCAGCACGTCGAGGCCGGTCGCCGCGCGTGCATGCGCCGATTCGCCGGGCCACGTGCGAATCAGCGGCGTCAGCTTGCGTGCGGTGTCGTCGTTGCCGAACAGGCCCAGCGCGGTCAGCGCCCAGCCCTCCTTGCCCGGCGCGCCGGCATCGAGCCATGCGTTGAAGCAGTCCCACGAGAAGTCGGCCAGCGACTCCGCCGTGCATGCGTCCTTCACGATGTCGATGCCGCCGTAGATCCCTTCACTGGTCGGGAACGTCAGCATCTGGCCGAGCGGGTCGAGCGCGTCGTCCGGCAGCGCCTTGCCGTTCTTCAGCACCGGCCGGCGCCAGCCGCGCGGCTGCCAGAACTCGGGCAGCTTGCTGCGCTTGGTCGGGAACCGGTCGAGCGGGCTCTCGTCGAGCACCGCGCGCACCGCCTGCGGCACCGCGGCGTCGGCATAGCGCGAGGCGACGTCCATCAGCAGCGCCTCGTGGCCGTTCGCCTGCAGCAAGCGCAGCGCGGTGCCGGCGCAGTCGCGCGCTTCGCCCGGCTTGCCGAGCGACGGCGCGATCAGGCCGCTGGCCGCATGCTCGGGAAACTTCAGCAGCCACGCACGGCCGTCGTCGCGCAACGTCTTCAGCTTCGCGAACGCGCGGGCCGCGATCGGCGCGCATTCGATGGCGCCGTAATTCAGCGCGTAACTGAAATTCTCCGTCGGCTTGCTGCGCACGGTTGCCATGAGGCCGGGCAACGCGGGCAAGCCGAAAGTCGCCATCAGCATGTTGACGCCGGCCGTGCTGTAGTCGCCCGCGATCGCGTTCCAGATGTCGACGGCCACCGCGGCCGGCAGCAGCGTCAGGTACTCGGCGCGCAGCGAGTACCAGAAGTACCGCTCGCGCTTGCGCTCGTCGATCATCGCGCGCCACGCGGTGACGAACGCCGGCGCGTCGCCTTGCCGGATCGCCTTTGCCGCGGCCTCGCCGAGCGGCCCGTAGTACTTCTTGCTCGCGTCGAAACCCAGGCCGGCGGCCAGCGTCAACGTATTCTTCGCCGCCTCGGCAAGTCGCTTCGCCTCCCACTGGTCCGGCGTTTTCGCCTGGTTGCGCTTCGCTTCGTCCCAGCATTCGATCGCCGCCAGCTCGAGCGGCTCCAGCGTCAGTGCAGCGGCCTTCTTCTGCCGCGCGGCAAGCCACGGCGGCGCCGCCAGCACGCCCGGCAATTCGTCCGTCGATGCGACGTCGGCCGGGCCGGCCAGCAGCGCGAGCAGTTTGTCGATCACCGCCTGTGCCGGCGCGTCGAGCCACGGCCGCAACCCGTCGACGTGCGCCGTATGCGCGCGCAGCAGGCGTGTCAGGCTCGG
>NZ_JAAGPE010000080.1:0-238 GCF_017104605.1 Burkholderia sp. Ac-20384
GAAAAAAAACACCATTAGATAACACTAGCACGGTAAAACTCACACCTCACATCATCCTGCGCACTCATCATCATCTCAAACGTATGAACTGCACAATCAGAGCATATAGCTCCCACGGAATTCATGTAGTACAGCTCACACACATCCTACATCTACCTCACGTTCACACACTCTTGCACTGTAGCCACACCACACATCGTCTCACGCAACCATCTCCCAACCCAAACGTCTGTCAATA
>NZ_JAAGPE010000081.1:0-32814 GCF_017104605.1 Burkholderia sp. Ac-20384
CACCCCGGTGGACACGACGGTGGCGATCGAGTTCGCCGCGTCGTGAAAGCCGTTCATGAAGTCGAATACGAGCGCGACGAGCACCAGCGTCGCGACCATCCATAGGGCGAGTTGTATCGAATGCATCTTGTTGATTCGCTCAGGCGTTTTCCAGCACGATGCCTTCGATGATGTTCGCGACATCCTCGAATTTGTCGGTGATGCGTTCGAGCAGGTCGTAGACACCCTTCAGCTTGATGAGCGTCTTCACGTCGATGTCGTCGCGAAAGAGTTTCGATATCGCGGATCGCAGCACGCGGTCGGCACGCGTTTCGAGCGCGTCGATCTCTTCGCACGCCTTGAGGATCTGCGCTGACTCCTTCATGTCGGACAGCCGGTTGACTGCGATTTGTGCTTGCAGCGCGGCCTGCACGACGATGTCCGCGAGCTCGCTGGCCTCCTCGGTGACGGACTTCAGGTCGTAGACCACGACGGTGGTCGCGACGTCCTCCATCAGGTCGAGGATGTCGTCCATCGTCGTGACCAGCTTGTGGATCTCGTCGCGGTCGAGTGGCGTGATGAACGTCTTGTGCAGCAGGTCGATCGCATCGTGCGCGAGTTTGTCGCCGGTTCGTTCGGTGGTCTGGACGTTGGCCATGGCCAGCTCGGCATCGTCGAGATTGTCGAGGAGCATCTGAACCTCGCATGCGGCCAGCACGATGTGCTGCGCATGCGTGTCGAAGAGGTCGAAAAAGCGGTTTTCGACGGGGAGGAAGCGTCCAAGCATGGATTCTCCGGGGAAAAGGTGGGCGGGATGGCGTGGATCAGGCTGCGCACGGGCGGCACAGCGTGCTGTTGCCGAATGCGACGTGCCGGCTTTCGGCGAGGGCCCGCAAGTCCAGCGGACGCTGGTTGACGATCGTGTGGGCGTGCCCGGCCGACAGGTCGGGGTTGACGAAGTACATCAGCGACTTGCGCCGTGCGCGCGTGCGCGGCCGCTCGACCGCGTGCTGCATCGCCGGCACTTCGCCGTCGGTGAGCGCTTCGAGCAATGACCCGGCCAGCACGATCATTTCGTCGGGCCGCGGCAGCGCGGAAACTGGCGACGAGTCGGGCAGCAGGACCAGGCCGGGTGCGGTCGGGCGGATGAACGACAGCAGGTGGCCGTCCTCGTGCGGATCCTGCAGGTACGCGCGGTCGTGACTGCCGTGTTGCTGCTCGTACGCGCAGAACTGCAGGTAGGAGCTGTGCCGGACCGGCGGCTGCGGCGTGCCGCCGAGGTTGTCGCATACCGCATCGAGCAGGTCCTGCGCGATGGCGTGGAGGCAGGCTTCGTAGGCAGCCATCTCGCGGTAGAACTCGGACTTCGCCAGCGCAAAACCGTGATGCACGTCGCGCCGTGCGACCCAGTAGCAGAACCGGTCGCACAGATCCGGCCGATCGGGCGTATGCGAGTATTCGAGCCCGAACGGCAGGAAGCCGTCGGTGTGGTCGGGAAACGAGAACGCGAGCTTTTGCTTGCGCTCCAGCTGGTCATAGGCTGCCGTGAGCCGGTCGAAATGCACGAGCGGCGCATAGGGCATCTTGAAGTAGACGTAGCTGTCGCGGATCAGGCGGCTGGCATGGAGTTTCATACGGTTTTGCATGGTGTTCTCCCGGTACATCGGACATGGCGTGGTGCCGACAGGCGGGCATTGCCGCGTTGCGGGCACATGAGAAGGCGGGGCGCGGTGCGCGCGATCGGGTCGGCGTCATCGCGAAGCGCGTGACGGGGCCGCGGTGGCTCGACGTAAGTGACGTGCGGGATGGCGACGCGGGAGCGCGTCCGTGCGGTTGTCTTGGTTGAACCGGTGTTGCCGGTTCGCCTGAGCGGAGATAGCGAGTCGTGTCATGCGTGCTCCAGGCGCCGGACGGCACACGGCGGGAGCGTCATGACGTCAACGACGGACGTGCGCTTCCCGCCGCGTCGCGTCGGGCGCGATCGGCTGATAAGTGGCTGGGAGTCGGGTGTTCGCCGGCATGGCGTGCGAACGCGTGCCGGCGTGGCTTAATCGGCTACTGTCGTCGTCCATTTCGAACTCCTGTCTATTTGCGCGGCACGTGCGTGTGCCCGGGCCGAATACGCGCGGGCATGCGGCCGGACACACGCACGCGACGCGGGTCACGTACGGACGCCGCCCGGGTGTCGAGCGGCCACTGAATTGTCGAGTACGGGAACTTCGGATCGACGGCATGCCGATCCTGAAAGACACCGCATCCTGCTATCCCGGGATGCGGCAGAAGACAAGGCTCTGCGAAGCTTCCTCAGGCGGCAGTCAGGTTGGTACAGGACCAACTACAACTCGCATCGGTAGGCACAGAAGCCTCCATGAATGAAAACGAGTGCGATGGTAAGAGGGAACCGCGCGGCGCGTCAATCGAAAACTTCATGCGTGTTTCGCGCGGGTTCGGCGGCGGGTAGCTCGCGTGCGCTCAGGTGCAGCCGGCGACGTGCGGGAACAATTTCGGGACAGCGGATGAAGCCTGGCCGGCAGGCCCGGTTGAACGGGTCAACGCGGTTTGCCGGCGTCGGGCATCATGCCGGTTCGACGATCACGGCCGTGCCGTAGCAAATGACTTCGGTCACGCCCGAACCGATCTCCGTCGAGTCGTAGCGCATCGCGACGATCGCGTTCGCGCCGAGCTTGCGTGCATCGGCGAGCATCTTCTCGAACGCATGCTCGCGCGCCTTCTCGCACAGCGACGTATAGAGCGTGATGTTGCCGCCGAAGATCGTCTGCAGCGCTGCGCCGAACGAGCCGACGATCGAGCGTGAGCGCACGATGATGCCTTGGGCGACGCCGAGCGAGCGGACGGTCGTATGGCCGGGCAGGTCGAATGCCGTCGTAACGCGAGCGGGCGACAGATCGTCGAGGGAGCGGATGGTATCGATCATGACAGGCGTGGATAGCGGAGTGGTCGAACGGCGATTCTATCCGCATGCGAGCATGAAGCCGGCGATGAGCGTCGCGCGGTATCGCGATGCTGCCGGTCACACGAGCGAGAGGTGGGCATTGTTTAACGAATGTATCAACGCGTTCTGGCAGCAGAAGTTTTCGGGAGACCGGTGCATCTACGACGGCGACGATCTGCAGATCGCCGTCAGTTCCGCGCTCGACGACGAGCAGGGCATGATCCTCGTGCCGACCGATGGGAGAAGCCGAATCGTCGTGCAGGAGAAGGTTGCGTGCACGTTGTGCCTGGACGAAACGGGCGCGTGGACGATGGCCGCGTTCATCGATCGTCTGTCGGCTTCCGGCGGCGACCTGTGCGGAGCCGATAATCTTTTCTACTATCCCACGCGGGCCCTGGACGATCTGCCGAATCACGCGATTCCCGCAACGGTCAGGGCACTGACGCTGGCGGATCGACCGGTGTTCGACGCATTCACCGCTGCGATGCCGGCAGAGGACTTCGATACGGCCAGCGTCGAGCTCGACCATTGGCGCGTCTTCGGTGCATTCGAGCAGGATCGGCTGGTGTGCGCGGGCAGTGTGTATGCGTGGTGGAATTCCTGCCTGGCCGACATGGGTGTGCTGACGCTTCCCGAATTCAGGGGCAACGGTCACGCGCGCGGCGTCGTGCGTGCGATGAGTGTCGCGGCCTGTCGCGAGGGGCTGGAACCGCAGTACCGGTGCCAGCTCGACAATCCGGCTTCCGCGGCAGTTGCACGGGCGGCGGGCATGCGTCTTTACGGGACGCTCGACGAGCTCATCCGAATCTGACCGGGGTCGCCGGGAAGGAAGCATCTAAAGCGGCCTCCTTCCCGACCGCACACCGTCAACGCTTCACGGTCGTGCCGCCGTTGCCACCGAGATCGACCGCATAGGCGAGCGCCAGCTTGCCGAACTTCAACGCGTGATTCGCCTGGCGATCCGAATTCTCCAGCGTGTCGTTCACGGTATGGATATACGGACTGTCGTTCTGGTCGGCCTCGAACGGGAACGACGCCGGATACCCTTGCGCATTCCACGACGCGTGATCCGAGCACGCATACCCGCACTGCGACGTGCCGATCGCGAGTTCCGGCAGGTAGGTCTTCGCCAGATTCGTCAGGTAGGTGTTCTGCGTCGCGTTCGTGTAGTCGGTGATCAGGTAGATATCCTTCGGATCGCCCTTGTAGTTCGTCATGTCGAGCTGCAGCACGCCGACCACGTTCGCATTCTGCGTGCGGAACTGCTTCGCGATCGCTTTCGAGCCGAGCAACCCGGCTTCCTCGGCCGCGTACCCGACGAACTTGATCGTCCGCTTCGGCTTGTAGTTGTTCGCCAGCAGCACGCGCAGCGCTTCGGTGAGGCTGGCGATGCCCGATGCGTCGTCATCGGCGCCGGGCGAGCGCGTGTTCTCCGTCGTGCGACCGACCGTCGAATCGAGGTGGCCGCCCAGCACGATGGTGCCCGCGGCCGGATCGCTGCCGCGAATCGTCAGGATCACGGATTTCTGCGGAAAGCCCGTATGCGCGAACTGCTCGACGGTGACGTCGGCGCGCGAACCCGCCAGCTGCTTCCACTGCAAGGCGAGCCAGTCCGACGCGGCGACGCCGTGCGACGTCGTGTAGTAGCGGTTCGTGAAGCCGGACAGCGACGTGATCGTGCCGACGATGTTGCTGGCCTGCAGCTGCTGGATCCACGTGCCGATCTGCGGCGCGTTCGATACCTTGTATACGGAGGCGGCAGCCTGCTTCGCGAGCGTTGGCGGCAACGGCTGCAATGCCTGGCGCGCGTCGTCGAACGAGTCGTGCACGACATAGCCCGGCCCGTGGCCGCGCGTATGGTGGACGGCGTGGGCGAGCTCGCCGAGCCGCGAATCGTCGATTTCGACGACGTGGACGGTTTCGCGGCGTGCGGCGCCGTCGGCCGTCTTGCCGGCGTCGAGGGTCGTGCTGTATTGCGCGGTGGCGCTGGCGTCGATGCGTTGCAACTGGCGGAACGCCGGGTCGCCGAGCGTGATCCACACCGGCGTCGCGTGTGCGGCGGCGGTCAGCAGCATGCCGCCGAGCGCGGCGCTCAGGCGGGTCGGATTCAGAGTAGGCATGTTCGATCTCGTGAGGATGGCGATGTCGAGGAAGAGGGCGTGCCGCAGGTCGTGCGATGCGCCCCCGCCTGCTGCGGAATTACGACTTCTTCGGTACGGTCACGCCGTACGTGCAACTCTGGTTGTATGCATTGCCGATCGCGGTGAGCTGCGCATTGCTGTAGCCGAGCGCGGACGCAGCCGTCAGCACGGCCTGCGCGGCGGCCTTCTGGTTGGTCGAGCTGTTGGTCATCGACAAGCCTTTCAGGAACGCCTTGTCCATCGCCTGCGCACCGATTGCGTCGCGCGCGACGAGGTTGCACGACGCCCAGTACTGGCCGGCCGTATGGATCTCCGCGCCGCGTGCCTGCGCGTAGGTGCGCCCGACGTTCCAGTTGGTCACGCGGCCGCCCCAGAACTCGTTGTGGCCGTCCCAGTTGTAGACCCAGTGGTACTGCGCGTCCGACGGGCTCCACTGGTTGAAGTCGCGGCTGTACGCTGCGGCGAGATAGTCGCCGGTGCCTTCCGACAAGCCTTCCTGCTGCGACAGGCCGCCGTTCGTCACCCAGTCGTGGATGCCGTGGCCGAGCTCGTGGATCACGACGTCCGCATCCTCGGCATCATCGACGCCGCCTTGCCCGAAGGTCAGCCGGCCGCTGCTCGACGAGTACGACGAGTTGTCGTCGCCCGATTCGCCGTGCGGATCGTACTGCACGCCACCGGTGTACTGGTACGGCAACGCCTTGATGCCGAGCGTCTGGTTCACGTAACGCAGGAACGTGTCGATGTGGTAGTACGCATTCACGGCCTCGAAATACAGGTTGCCGCGCGTGAATTCGAACGTGGGCGTCGACTGCAACGGACACGCCTTGTCGAGCGGCGCATCGAAATCGACGCATACCGCATACGGACCCGACAGCGAGTAGCGTCCGCCCGACTGCGCGAGATCCTTCAGCGTCACGCGTACGCGCGCAGCGGTGAGCTGTGAAGAATCGCCGTCGTTGTTGTCCTTGTAGCCCGTGCTGCCGTAGCTGCTCTTGGTCGACGACAACGGATCGGGCCGGAATACGAAACCCGTGCCGTCGGTTGCGTAGAACGCCTTGTCCTCGGCGCGCAGAACTTCGCCGCTGCCGGAGTCGATCAGCAGTTCCCAGTCGCCTTTCGGGCCGTCGTTCGGGCGGCCGCGCACCTTCCATGCGGTATGCGTGCCGGTCTTGTCGACGAACGCGACGAGCTGCGCATCCAGGTTCGTGAAGCCGCTCACGCCGAGATACGCACGGGCGCGGTCGAGCGCCTGCTGCTGGTCGACGGCCTGTGACTTGCGCGATGTCGCAACCACGCCGTTGATCGTGTTGCTCGCGACGTACAGGATGCGGCCGTCCTTGGCGACCGTCACCGCGATATCGCTGCCGTACACGGGCAATCCGGCTGCCTGCTGCTGCAGGCGCACGACGGTGAAATCGGCATCGCTGCGCTCCGACGTGACGACGAGGCTTGCGAGCGCGGTCGCGTCGAGCCCGAGCTGCGTGGCCTGCGACGCGACGAAGTCGCGCGCGGTGGCGGCGGGTGTCGTGGCGGTTTTCTTCGCGCGATACGCGGGGGTGTACAACGTGACGGCGACGCCGTCCGGGCGGAACTGCCCGGCGGCGGTATCGGCCTTGGCGGCCGCCGGTGCGACGCCGCGCGTCAGGCTTTCGCGCAGGCTCGTTACTTGCGGATTCGACACTTTCGTATCGGCCGCGGTGCCGCCGACGATGCCGAAACCGAGCGCGAGACCCAGGGCGAGCGGCAGTGCTTTGCGTGATGTCTGCATACGTGATCCTCATCTCAACGGTTGGACACGCCTGCGCGTTCGTGGCGCGCAGGCACGACACGGCCCGCGCGCCGGCTCGATCAAGCCGGTGCGGCGAAGCGGTGTTGGGGGTGTCGACTGACTAAGGAACCCTAAATGTCAGGTCGAAAAGAAACAGGCAGGCGAAGAGGGGGAGAAGGAGAACGAGAAGCGGGCGAAGAAGCGAACGGCAGGCAGGTGCGGCGACGGCGAAGCGAGCATCGTCATGTCATACCCCTCGGATCGAATCGGTATCGGTTGGCAGCCGGTGCGGCGCGATGCATGTCGAGATGCGGCGCGCATGTCGTTAGGCTGCCTATCTAACTTTTTTTGGTATGTTACAGAATATTTTCAACGACATTCCAATTTATTTTCGACGACCGCTTCAGTCCGTCGATCAATCGTCGGCATTGTTCAGCGCGCGGCGGGAAACGCCGCCGGAACGCGCAATACCGCGCTGGATTGTGCGTAAAACCCGCGACGATCAGCGCGTCGCGCGCCGGTCGTTGCGCGGGCTCAAACCGAATCGCGTGCGATACGTGCGCGAGAAATGCGACGGCGATTCGAACCCGCACGCGACGCAGACCGACGTGATGCTCATGTCGGTCTGCTGCAGCAGTTCACGCGCGCGATCGAGGCGCAGGTTCAGGTAGAAATGCGTCGGCGTATCGTTCAGCGTCGCGCTGAACAGCCGTTCGAGCTGGCGGCGCGTGATCGACACCTCCTGCGCGAGCGCATCGGAGCCGAGCGGGGTTTCCATGTGCCGCTGCATCGTGCCGATCACCTGGATCAGCTTGCGGTTGTGCACGCCGTAGCGCGCGGCGATCTCGAGCCGCTGGCTGTCGGAGCGCTGGCGGATCCGGCTGACGACGAACTGCTCGGAGATCGCCGCCGCGAGATCGGCGCCGTGCCGCCGCCCGATCAGGTCGAGCATCATGTCGATCGACGCGGTGCCGCCCGCACATGTGATGCGCCGGTCGTCGATCTCGAACAACTCCTGCGTCGCGTTCAGGCCGGGGTAGCGTTCGCGGAACGCGGCCAGCGCCTCCCAGTGCAGCGTGAGCGGTTGCGATGCGTCGAACAGCCCGGCTTCCGCGAGCACGAAGCTGCCCGTGTCGATGCCGCCTAGCGTTGCACCATGACGGTGCTGGCGGCGCAGCCAGTCGCCGATCGCGCGCGTGTAGCACACGAGCGGATCGAAGCCCGCGACGACGAACACCGTATCGACCTGGTCGACCTCCGCGCACGCGGCTTCGGCGGCGACCGGAATGCCGTTGCTCGCGGCGACGGGGGCGCCGTCGGCGCTGATCACATGCCAGCGATAGAGCTCGGTGCGAAAGCGGTTCGCGACGCGCAGCGGTTCGACCGCGGACATGAAGCCGAGCGCGGAGAAGCCGGGCAGCAGCAGGAAGTGGAAATCCTCGGGCATCGGGGCAGGGGATGGAATCCGGTGGTCGTCACGCATTGCGCGGGGCGGCGAGCGGACGGGCAGGTGCCGCGCCGGCTCGCGCGCGCCGAACGGTCAGCGGGAGATTATCGCGGGTTTTGCGCGGGTTCAGCGCGTTTTTGCGCCGCGCACGGCACGGCGCGCGGTGGTCGACGGCAACTCGCCGAACTGCGCCTTGTACGCGTTCGCGAAATGCCCAAGGTGGATGAAGCCCCAGCGCGCGGCCACGTCGCTGATCGGCAGGTCGGTCTGCCGCGTATCGAGCAGCATCCGCCGCACTTGCGACAGGCGCAGCGAGCGCACGTAATGCAACGGGCTGGTCTGCACGACCGACTGAAAGCTGTTCTGCATCGTGCGCCGGCTCACGCGCAATTGCGTGCACAGGCTCAGCACGTCGACCGGTGCTTCGGGATGGTCGATCACATAGTCGTGCACGCGGCGCACGATGTCGGCGCGGCAGGCGTGCGTGAGACGGTTCGAGGGTTCGGCAATCCGGTACGTGAGGAGATCGACGAGCACGTTGCCGATCTCGCCGCGCAGTTCGCTCTGCGCGCGTGCATCGAGGTACGTAGCGGGTGCCGACAGCACACGCTCGAGTTGCGTGGCGACCTGCACGCTCGCGCGCATCAGCACGGCGGTGGGCATGTCGATGACGCCGCGCCGCAATGTGGCTTCGTCGAGGTGGACATCGGCTGCATCCTCGACCTGCTGCATCAGCTCGCGATCGGCGACGACGCCGATCAGCGACATGTCGTCGGGCGAATGCAGCTCGAACGGCGCACCGCCGCGCGCCATCACCATCGTGCCGCGTTCGATGCGCGCACCGCCGAATGCGAATGCACCGGAGCCGGTGAGCGGCATGCCGAACACCGTATGGTCGTGCGGCAACCTTCCGCGCTGGATGATGCGCACGTTGGCGGCTTCCTGGAACAGCTGCATGCCGTCCAGCACCGCATGCTTGACCGCACTGCGATAGGCGCCGGAGCCGATCTGGTCATAGCGCTGGTTCCAGCCGCGCAGCGCCTCGGCATGCCGGTCCGCGTTGTCGAACCTCTCGTGAAACACGAACACAGCGCCTCCAGGTGCGTCGATCGGGACCGCGCAAGATTAAACCGACCGCGTGGTCGGCGCAATAAGGGGGAGCGCTATTCCGCGCGCATTTGTCAGAGGGTCGGAAGCCGCCAGCCGGCGTGGCTTTCAGGCGGTTTTCCAATATCCCGAATCGGCACGCACGCGGTGCCGGTCCGGGTGCTGACCGGATTTATTGTCGAACTACAGTCGCCCCACATAACGTGATTCCCCAACTGGAGGCGACATGAGGACAAGGCGACGAACCGCGGTGCTCGCGGCGACGCTGGCGTTCGCGGCGGCATGGGTCGGCAGCGCGAACGCGACGGAAAAGCCGGAGGAACTGGTCGTTCAGAAGATGCCGCCGTGGCATCCGCACGAGGTCTATATCGTCGACATCTCGATGCCGTCGATGACCGACGGGCGCATCTACGTGTACGACGCCGATGCGAAGAAGCTGCTCGGCCAGATCGACGGCGGCTTCGGCCCCGGCTTCGCGATTTCGCCCGATCACAAGACGAGCTTCGTCGCGACGACCTACTTCTCGCGCGGCTCGCACGGCACGCGCACCGATGTCGTCGAGATGACCGACAACACGACGCTCGATCATGCGGGCGAGATCGTGATTCCGGCGAAGCACGCGCAGCATGTACCGTCGCCGTACAACACCGCATTCAGCGCGGACGGCAAGCGGCTGTACGTCGCGAACATCACGCCGGCCGCATCGCTGACGGTGATCGACGCGGTGTCGAAGAAGGTGCTGTCGGAGATCGACACGGCAGCCTGCGTGCTTGCGTATCCGTCGGGCAACGACCGCTTCACCGCGCTGTGCGAAAGCGGCAAGGCGCTGACCGTCACGCTCGATGCGAACGGCAAGGAGACGAAGCGCGCGATGTCGGATGCGTTCATCGACGTCGACAAGGATCCGGCATTCGTGAACGCGTCGCGCTACAAGGGCGACTATCTGTTCACGACGTATGGCGGCAACGTGCGCAGTGCGGATTTCAGCGGCGACAAGCCCGCATTCGGCAAGCCGTGGTCGCTGCTGACGGATACCGAGCGCGCCGAAGGCTGGCGCCCCGGAGGCATGCAGCAGACGGCCGTGCAGGCCGGGCAGAACCGCTATTACGTGCTGATGCACAAGGGTGGCGACGGCTCGCACAAGGATCCCGGCACGCAGGTGTGGGTGTACGACCTGAAGTCGAAGCAGCGTGTCGCGCGCTGGGATCTCGCGCAGCAGAAGGTCGATCCGCTCGTGTCGATCCAGGTCAGCGAGGACGACAAGCCGTTGTTCTACGGGCTGACTGCGACGTCCGACCTCGTCGTGATGGATGCGCGCACCGGCAAGCTGCAGAACATCGAGAAGCAGATCGGCAACATGTCGTCGCTGCTCGTCAACCCGTGAGGCCGCGATGACGCTCGATCCCGTACTTGCCACCAGCGCACAGGCCGGCGCTGCCGCCGTCGTGCTGCTCGGCGCCTTCGCGAAGATGCGCCGGCCCGCCGCGTTCAGCCAGGCGCTTGCCGGCTACCGGCTGCTGCCCGATGCGCTGACCGCGCCCGTCGCGTTCGCGATTCCGCTCGCGGAAGTCGTCGGTGCCGCGGCGCTGCTGTTTCCCGATACGCGCACGGCCGGCGCGATCGGCCTGATTGTGTTGCTGCTGGCCTTCGCCGCCGCGATTGCGATCAATCTCCTGCGCGGTCATACCGACATCGACTGCGGCTGTTCCGGCTTCACGGCGACGCGCACGGACGCACCGCGCGGCATCGGCTGGCTGCACGTCGGGCGCGCGCTGCTGCTCGCCGCGCTGGCCGCGACCGCGCTCGTCGAACCGGGCGCACGCGCGGTCGTGTGGTTCGACTACCTGACGCTGTTCTTCTCCGTGCTGCTGATCGTCTGCGCGCTGCTCACCGTCGACGTGCTGCTCGCCAACGTGCCGCGCCTTTCCCATTTGAGGAATTCATGATGCAAACCGCTCTCACCGTTTCCACCGCCCTGCTGTGGGTGGCCGTCCTCGCGCTTGGCGCGATCTGCCTCGCGCTCGTGCGCCAGATCGGCATCCTGTACGAACGCATCATGCCGGCCGGCGCATTGATGATCGACAAGGGGCCGGCGGTCGGCGCGATCGCGCCGACGTTCGAACTGACCGACATTCGCGGCTCGCAGGTGAAGGTCGGCGGTATCGATGCGTCGGGCAAGGCGACGCTGCTGTTCTTCCTGTCGCCCACTTGCCCCGTCTGCAAGAAGCTGTTGCCGCTGCTGCCGTCGTTGCAGGCGAGCGAAGCGACGCCGGTGAACATCGTGCTCGCGAGCGACGGCGAGGTCGACGAACACACGCGCTTCGCGCGCAAGCACGACCTCGGACGCTTCCCGTACGTGCTGTCGCAGGAGCTCGGCCTCGCGTACCAGATCGGCAAGCTGCCGTATGCGGTGCTGCTCGACGAAACCGGCACGGTGCGGGCGAAGGGGCTCGTCAATACGCGCGAGCATCTCGAGAGCCTGTTCGAGGCGAAGGAGCGCGGCGTCGCATCGCTGCAGCAGTTCGTGCATGGCGATCATAGCCACGACCACGACGCGCACGCGCAGCACGCATGACCGGCCGACCCTCTTTCAACGTCAAGGGAGAACAACGAAATGGGCCTGTTTGATTCATGGTTCGAGCGGTCGGCGCGCGGCGTCGCGCAGCACAGTTCGCGGCGCAGCGCGATGGCGAAGCTCGGCAAGGTGCTGGTGGGATCGGCGATGCTGCCGCTGCTGCCCGTCGATCGCACCGCGTATGCGGCCGATGCGGCATCGGGCGCGTCGGCGGCGTCCGGCGGCGCCGCATCGGGGGCAAGCGACGACCCAATGAGCTGCGACTACTGGAAATACTGCGCGATCGACGGCTGGCTGTGCAGTTGCTGCGGCGGCACGTCGAGCAGTTGCCCGCCGGGCACGACGCCGTCACCCATTACGTGGATCGGCACGTGCCGCAACCCGCACGACGGTTCGGACTACATCGTGTCGTACAACGATTGCTGCGGCAAGACGTCGTGCGGCAAGTGCTTCTGCAACCGCAACGAGCGCGAGAAGCCGCTGTACAAGCTGTCGTTGAACAACGACATCAACTGGTGCATGGCCAACGGCAATTCGAACTATCACTGTTCGGTTTCGGTTCTGCTGGGAGCGGCAAAGCAATGAAAGGGAAGCAAGCAGGAAAGATCGCCGTCGCATGCATGACGGCCGTGTCGGCCTTCGTGTTGGCGGGCCCCGCCGGCGCGCAGGAAGCCGTGCACTACCCGGCCGGCAAGAGCCTGTTCGACGCGCAGTGCGCGGTGTGCCACCAGGCGGGCGGCAAGGGGCAGGACGGCCTCGCGCCGCCGTTGACCGAGTATCCGGGCAAGTACGCGACGGCCGAACCGGGGCGAGCGCAACTGGTTGCAACGCTGCTGCACGGGATGTTCGGCGAGATCAAGGTGCGCGACAAGAGTTACAACTTCAAGATGCCGTCGTTTGCGAGCGCGAGCGATGACGATATCGCGCACGTGCTCAACTACGTGGTGTTCGATCTCAACGCGCAGCACGGCGACGCGAAGCCGTTCACGGCGGCCGATATCCGCGCGGCGCGCGCGAAGGCGATGGACGGCACGGCCGTTCATGCGCAACGCGAAGTCGTCATCAAGGGGCTTGGCCTGTGAAGCTCGCGTGCGCGCCTCGTGTTGGCGACGCCGCATCGCTCACGCGGTGCGCGGAGTCATCGTGGCTCGGCGGCGTGTCGCGTCGCCTGTCGTCGTTGCTGATGCTGGCCGGGGTGGTCGTCGGTTTGGCCGCGGCACCCGTGCATGCCGAAGGCGCCGCCGACGCGGCGCTCGCACGACAGCACTGGGTGCTCAACTGCATGGGCTGCCACACGGCGACGGGCGGCGGCATCCCCGGCAAGGTACCGCCGCTCGCCAACTCGCTCGGCTATTTCACGCATCTGCCGGCCGGGCGCGAGTACGTGATGCGCGTGCCCGGCGCATCGAACTCGGCGCTGTCGGACCAGGATCTGGCCGACGTGCTCAACTGGGTACTCACGACCATGAACCGCGACGCGCTGCCGCGCGACTTCAAGCCATATACGGCCGCCGAAGTCGCCGCGCACCGTCGCCCTGCCTTTTCCGACGTCGCGACCGTGCGCGCCGGCCTCGTTCGCGCGTTGCAGGCACGCGGGATCGACGGTGTCACGGATCGCTACTGACCGACCCATTCAGGAAATCGAGGAATCAAGAAGATGGAGACGAACGAACATTTCCCGCTGCTCGACGCCACGCGCGCGTTTCTCGCGAAGCCGAAGAAGATGCTGATCGGTGCCGAGTGGAGCGATGCGGTGTCGGGCCGCCAGCTCGACGTCGTGAACCCGGCCGACGGCACCGTGCTCGCGCGCGTGCCCGAAGCGGACGCGCACGACGTGCAGCAGGCCGTCGCTGCCGCGCGGCGCGCCTTCGACACGGGGCCGTGGCGCACCGCGAAGACCACCGACCGCGAGCGCCTGCTGCTGACGCTCGCCGACCTGATCGAAGCGAACGCGCGCGAGCTGGCCGAGATCGAGTCGCTCGACAACGGCAAGCCCGTGATGGTGGCGCAGGGCCTGGATGTCGCGATGGCCGCGCAGTGCTTCCGCTACATGGCCGGCTGGGCGACGAAGATCGAAGGCAGCGTGATCGACGCCGGCATGCCTTACATGCCGGACAGCGAGATCTTCACCTATACGCGCAAGGAACCCGTCGGCGTGGTCGGCGCGATCATTCCGTGGAATTTCCCGCTGCTGATGGCTGCGTGGAAGCTTGCGCCCGCGCTGGCCACAGGCTGTACCGTCGTGTTGAAACCCGCGGAAGACACGCCGCTCAGCGCGTTGCGACTCGGCGAGCTGATTCAGGAGGCCGGCTTTCCTGACGGTGTCGTCAATATCGTCACCGGCTACGGTCACACGGCCGGCGCCGCGCTGTCGAGCGATCCGCGCATCGACAAGATCGCGTTCACGGGTTCGACGCAGACGGGCAAGACGATCGGCCACGCGGCGCTCGACAACATGACGCGCATGTCGCTCGAACTCGGCGGCAAGTCGCCGGTGATCGTGCTGCCCGACGTCGATCCCGACAAGGCCGCCCTGGGCGTGGCGAACGCGATCTTCTTCAACCAGGGGCAGGTGTGCACGGCCGGGTCGCGCGCGTACATCCATGCGAAAGTGTTCGACAAAGTGATCGAGCGCGTCGCGAAGATCGCCACGAGCCTGAAGATCGGCCCGGGGATGGACCCGTCGACGCAGATCGGCCCGCTCGTGTCGGCGAAGCAGCGCCAGCGCGTGTGCGGCTATATCGACTCGGGCTTCGGCGAAGGTGCGCGTGCTGCCGCGGGCGGCCGCGCGGTCGACGGCCCCGGCTTCTTCGTCGAACCGACCGTGATGGTCGATACGACGCAGGCGATGCGCGTCGTGCGCGAAGAGATCTTCGGGCCGGTGCTCGTCGCGATGCCGTTCGACGACGTCGACACGGCCGTGCAGCTCGCCAACGACACGCCTTACGGTCTCGGCGCGAGCATCTGGTCGAACGACCTGTCCGCGATCCACAAGCTGATCCCGCGCATCGCGGCCGGCACCGTGTGGGTCAACTGCCACTCGCTGCTCGACAACGCGATGCCGTTCGGCGGGATGAAGCAGTCGGGGTTCGGTCGCGAACTCGGCCGCGCGGTGATCGACCAGTACACGGAAAGCAAGTCGGTGATGATGAACTACGCGTGAGCGTAGCGTCGGGTGCGTGCGTTGCCGGCGGTTCGGTAACGCACACGCATCTGGCAGCGATCCGCGACGGCGTCACGCACGAACCAGCACCACCCCGAGAATGAGGCACGCCGCACCGGCCAGGCGGATCGGGCTGGCCGAATGCTGCTGGATGCCGAGCACGCCGAAGTGATCGAACACGAGCGCGCCGGTCATCTGCCCGACGACGATCAGCGCGAGCGTCGTCGCGGCGCCCAGTCGCGGCACCATCAGGATCGCGATGCCGACGAATACCGCACCGAAAACCCCACCGGTCCAACTGAACCACGAACCGGCACCGGTGACGGTGCCGCTCAAGCGCGGATGCGGGGACAGGAGCGCGACGGCGAGCATCGCGGCCAGGCCGACGAGGTAGCTGACCGAGCCGGCCCACCACGGCGAGCCGAGCTGCGCGCGAAGGTTGGCGTTGAGCACCTGTTGCAACGCCACGCTGACTCCGGCGGCAACGACCAGCAGATAGGACAGGAGAGTAGTCACGAAACGGGAGGCTCCGGCGAGGTGGCCATGACGACGGGTCCGGCACGGCAGGCTTCCATTCTGGGAAGCGCGACGGTATAACGCAAATATCAAATCAGGCGCTTATCCATCTCTTTTCGGCATGCCATCCCTGAGGCAAATCCAGTATTTCCTGACCGTGGCCGATCTCGGCGGCTTCACGCCGGCCGCGAGCGCGCTCCACGTCGCGCAGTCGGCGCTCAGCCGGCAGATCGGTCAACTGGAAGACGAACTGGGGTTCCGGCTGTTCGACCGGGAGCCGAGAGGCGTACGGCTCTCGCCGGCCGGCGCGATCTATCGCGATCGCGTGGCGTCGATTCCGGCGACCCTGACCGCCGCGGCCGACGAGGGCGCGCAGTTGTCGCGCGGCGAAGCGGGCGTATTGCGGCTCCTGCATTCGAGCACCGTTCCCGTCGGCAGCCTGATGCCAGTGCTCGAGCGCTTCATGAGCGCGTGTCCGGGCGCGCGGATCGATCTCGACCGCGCGTCGTCCGAGGATCAGGTGCTGGAGATCGCGAACGGCAACGCCGATATCGGGATCGTTCGTCTGCCGGTGCTGCGCCGCGATCCGCGTGTGCGCTTCGTCGAGCTCGCGGCCGAGCGTTTGTGCGTGGCGGTGCCGGCCGGTCATCCGCTCGCGGGCCGCAAGCGCACGGCGATCTCGCGGCTGCGGCACGAGCCGTTCGTATCGGCCGTGTATCGGGAGCGGGGCGGATTGGCGCGCGTCGTGATCGACCTTTGCCTGACGCGCGGATTCGTGCCGGCGACCGCCCGGATCGTGTCGCCGAAGACGTCGATGCTGAATCTCGTCGCAGCCGGGCTGGGCGTCGCGATCGTGCCGGAACGGATGGCGAGTCTCGGGATCGACGGAGTCGTCTTCGTGCCGATTTCGGATGAAGACGCGAAGTCGGTGTGCGCGCTGGTGTTGCCGGTCGAGCCGACGGCGCTGGCCGAGGCGTTCGTGCGGATTGTCGCGGAATAAAAAAACGCCAACCCGCCATGAACGGGTTGGCGTTTCGCCTGGAGATGACCGGTATCAGAACTGGTTCATCGTGTTGTCCTTGCCTGCGGCCTTCAGCGCTGCGTCGCCGCTGAAGTATTCCTTGTGATCGTCACCGATGTCCGAACCGGACATGTTCTGGTGCTTCACGCAGGCGATGCCCTGGCGGATTTCCTTGCGCTGCACGCCGGCCACGTAGCCCAGCATGCCCTGGTCGCCGAAGTATTCCTTGGCCAGGTTGTCGGTCGACAGCGCGGCGGTGTGGTACGTCGGCAGCGTGATCAGGTGATGGAAGATGCCTGCTTCACGCGCTGCGTCGGCCTGGAACGTACGGATCTTCTCGTCGGCCAGCTTGGCCAGTTCCGTCTCGTCGTATTCCACGCTCATCAGCTGCGCACGGTCGTAGGCCGACACGTCCTTGCCCTCGGCCTTCAGCGCGTCGTACGCCTGCTGACGGAAGTTCAGCGTCCAGTTGAACGACGGGCTGTTGTTGTACACCAGCTTCGCGTTCGGGATGACCTTGCGGATCTCGCTGACCATGCCGCCGATCTGTGCGATGTGCGGTTTTTCGGTTTCGATCCACAGCAGGTCGGCGCCATTCTGCAGCGACGTGATGCAGTCGAGCACGCAGCGCGCTTCGCCCGTGCCGGCGCGGAACTGGAACAGGTTGCTCGGCAGGCGCTTCGGACGCAGCAGCTTGCCGTCGCGCTTGATGACGACGTCACCGTTGCCCAGTTGGTCGGCCGACAGTTCTTCGCAATCGAGGAACGCGTTGTACTGGTCGCCCAGGTCGCCCGGCGTGCTGGTCACGGCGATCTGCTTGGTCAGGCCGGCGCCCAGCGAGTCGGTACGGGCCACGATGATGCCGTCGTCCACGCCCAGTTCCAGGAACGCGTAGCGGATCGCGCGGATCTTCGCGAGGAAGTCCTCGTGCGGCACGGTGACCTTGCCGTCCTGGTGGCCGCACTGCTTCTCGTCGGACACCTGGTTTTCGATCTGGATGCAGCACGCGCCTGCTTCGATGAATTGCTTGGCCAGCAGGTACGTGGCTTCCGCGTTGCCGAAACCGGCGTCGATGTCGGCGATGATCGGCACGACGTGCGTGACGTGGTTGTCGATCTTGTCCTGGATTGCTGCCTTCGCCGTGGCGTCCTTCGCGGCGTCGAGCTCGCGGAACAGGCCGCCCAGTTCACGGGCGTCGGCCTGGCGCAGGAACGTGTACAGCTCGCGGATCAGTGCGCTGACCGAGGTCTTTTCGTGCATCGACTGGTCCGGCAGCGGGCCGAACTCGGAACGCAGCGCGGCAACCATCCAGCCGGACAGGTACAGGTAGCGGCGTTCGGTGCTGTTGAAGTGCTTCTTGATGGAGATCATCTTCTGCTGGCCGATGAAGCCGTGCCAGCAACCCAGCGACTGCGTGTACTTGGCCGGGTCGGCGTCGTAGGCGGCCATGTCGGCGCGCATGATCTTCGCGGTGTACTTGGCGATGTCCAGGCCCGTCTTGAACTTGTTCTGGGCACGCATGCGGGCAGCGTACTCGGGGCTGATCGCATTCCACGCGCTGCCGTGGTTTTCTTTCAAACCGGCAACTGCCTTGATGTCGTCTTGATACTGGGCCATGTCAATCTCCTGGGAGCAAAGCGCGTTTGAGTAACTGGTTGAGCGTGCCCGCTACGTCTGTCGAAGCGAACTGCATGGGATAAATAGTAACGCCGCCCGTCGAGCTTTTGGTGATGTCTTATATAAGACATAAGACATTATTTTTTCTTGATTTTCAATGAGTTACGTAGTGATTTTTGCAATGCAAAACAAGTTTTCAAGCGACGAAAAGGCGTCGGCGCGGGAATTCGATGTGGATTCCACAATGCGAAACGCCCTTTCGGCTGCTGGAGGCCGGGCCAGCTTCACATGTGCCCGTGACACCCGTTCGTCGGGGCGGCGCGAGTAGCGCGGGAACGAAGCCGCCCCAGCACGCCGTTTGGTCCAGGCGGAATCGAAAGCGTCGCGCCGCATGTGGACAATCTGAATCCGTCGGAAATGTGCGTGAAAACCCCGCCCACCAAGCTTCTCAAGAAACCTAGTGGTTTCCACTCATAGTCGCAAATAGTCAAGAACAGGTCGCCGCCGGTCTTCTCGCGACCAATATGGCTCGTTACTTTTACTCCCACGATGCAGGCCGGGCACACCCCGCGCGCCGGCTGCCGCGAGTCCAATCGGGAGAAAACGAACCATGAAGTCGACGAAGATCGCCGCGCTTGCCGCGGCCGTGCTGGCGACCGGCGCGTTCACGCACACGGCGCTTGCCGAAACGGATGCCGCGACCTGCCGCACCGTGCGTTTCGCGGATATCGGCTGGACCGACATCACGTCGACCACGGCGCTCGCGTCGACCGTGTTCGAAGCGCTCGGCTACAAGCCGACCACGACGATCGCGTCGGTGCCGATCTCGTTCGCCGGCCTGAAGAGCAAGCAGCTCGACGTGTCGCTCGGCTACTGGTGGCCCGTGCAGCAGAAGCAGCTCCAGCCGTTCCTAGACAACAAGTCGATCAACGTCGTCGAACCGCCGAACCTGTCGGGCGCGAAGGCGACGCTCGCGGTGCCGAGCTACGAATACCAGGCCGGCCTGAAGACCTTCGAGGACATCGCGAAACACCGCGCGGAGCTTGACGGCAAGATCTACGGGATCGAGCCGGGCAGCAGTGCGAACGCGACGATCCAGAAGATGATCGACACGAACCAGTACGGGCTCGGCGGCTTCAAGCTCGTCGAATCGAGTGAGGCCGGGATGCTGGTGACGGTCGAGCGTGCGATCCGCGAGAAGAAGTGGGTTGTCTTCCTTGGGTGGGAACCGCATCCGATGAACATCCAGCTGAGCATGAACTATCTCTCTGGCGGCGACGCGTCGTTCGGGCCGAACTACGGCGAAGCGCGCGTGTACACGCTCACGGCGCCCGACTTCATTTCACGTTGCCCGAACGCGGGCAAGCTCGTCACGAACCTGCGCTTCTCGACGCAGCTCGAGAACCAGCTGATGCAGTCGGTGATGAACAAGACGAAGCCGGCCGACGCCGCGAAGGCGTACCTGAAGAAGAACCCGCAGGTGCTCGATCCGTGGCTCGCGGGCGTCAAGACGTTCGACGGCAAGGACGGGCTGCCGGCCGTGAAGGCGTATCTCGGCCTGTAAAGGCTTGCGCGCCGCACCCGGCGCGCCCCGACGAAACATCCGTATTGCGACACAACCCGATTCAAGCGAGGCAACCAGCATGAACCACGAAGTCATCATCACCTGCGCCGTCACCGGCGCGGGCGATACGGTCGGCAAGCATCCGGCGATTCCGGTCACGCCGAAGGAGATCGCGGCCGCCGCGATCGAGGCCGCGAAGGCCGGCGCGACGGTGGCGCACTGCCATGTGCGCGATCCGCAGACGGGGCGCGGCAGCCGCGACCCGAACCTGTACCGCGAAGTGGTCGACCGCATCCGCTCGGCCGACGTCGACGTGATCATCAACCTGACGGCCGGCATGGGCGGCGATCTCGAGATCGGCCCGGGCGAAGACCCGATGCGTTTCGGCAAGGGCACCGACCTGGTTGGCGGCCTCACGCGTCTCGCGCACGTCGAGGAACTGCTGCCCGAGATCTGCACGCTGGACTGCGGCACGCTGAATTTCGGCGACGGCGACTACATCTACGTGTCGACGCCCGCGCAGTTGCGCGCCGGCGCGAAGCGCATCCAGGAACTCGGCGTGAAGCCGGAGCTGGAGATCTTCGACACGGGCCATCTGTGGTTCGCGAAGCAATTGCTGAAGGAAGGGCTGCTCGACGATCCGCCGCTGTTCCAGCTGTGCCTCGGCATTCCGTGGGGCGCACCGGCCGACACGGGCACGATGAAGGCGATGGTCGACAACCTGCCGCCGGGCGCGCACTGGGCCGGCTTCGGGATCGGCCGCATGCAGATGCCGATGGTCGCGCAGGCGATGCTGCTCGGCGGCCACGTGCGGGTCGGCCTCGAAGACAACATCTGGCTCGATCGCGGCGTGCATGCGACCAACGGCACGCTCGTTGAGCGAGCGCGAGAAATCATCGAGCGGCTTGGTGGTCGCGTGCTGACGCCGGCCGAAGGCCGCCGCAAGCTCGGCTTGCCGGCGCGCGGCGAGCGTCTGCTCGAACGCCGTGCGGTCGCCGAATTCGCGTGAGTTTTTCCGTTGACTGACTGATCGATACGACGCGGCGGCGCGCACAGGCGCGGCCGCCCACCGATTTCCCCTGATTTGAAGGATGCGTTGACATGGCTGTGAAGACCGACATCAAGACGTTCGCCGCCATCGGCACCGGCGTGATCGGCAGCGGATGGATTTCCCGCGCGCTCGCGCACGGTCTCGACGTGGTCGTATGGGACCCGGCACCGGGCGCGGAAGAGCGGCTGCGCGCGAACGTCGCGAACGCGTGGCCCGCGCTCGAACGCGTCGGCCTCGCGCCGGGCGCCGATCCCGCGCGGCTGCGTTTCGTCTCGACGATCGAGGCATGCGTCGCCGACGCGGATTTCATCCAGGAAAGCGCGCCCGAGCGCGAGGCGTTGAAGCTCGAACTGCACGAGCAGATCAGCCGCGCGGCGAAGCCCGACGCGATCATCGCGTCGTCGACGTCGGGCCTGTTGCCGACGGATTTCTACGCACGGGCGACGCATCCGGAACGCTGCGTGGTCGGCCATCCGTTCAACCCCGTCTACCTGCTGCCGCTCGTTGAAGTGCTCGGCGGCGCGCGCACGTCGCCGGAAGCGGTCGAAGGCGCGATGGAGATCTATCGCAAGCTCGGCATGCGGCCGCTGCACGTGCGCAAGGAAGTGCCGGGCTTCATCGCCGATCGCCTGCTCGAAGCGTTGTGGCGCGAGGCGCTGCACCTCGTCAACGAAGGCGTCGCGACGACCGGCGAGATCGACGATGCGATTCGCTTCGGCGCGGGCATCCGCTGGTCGTTCATGGGCACGTTCCTGACCTACACGCTCGCGGGCGGCGACGCGGGCATGCGACACTTCATGCAGCAGTTCGGCCCCGCGCTCGAATTGCCGTGGACGAAGCTGGTCGCGCCGACGTTGACCGATGCGCTGATCGACAGCGTCGTCGAAGGCACGACCGAACAGCAGGGCACGCGCAGCATCAAGGAACTCGAACGCTACCGCGACGAGTGCATCACCGAGGTGCTGAAGTCGATCGCCGCGGTGAAGGCGCGGCACGGAATGCGATTCGAAGACTGAGGACGAGAGACGATGACCGGCGATACCCCGCTGACGATTTACCGCGACGTGGTGCGGCCCGAATGGGTCGACTACAACGGCCACCTGCGCGATGCGTTCTACCTGCTGATCTTCAGCTTCGCGACCGATGCGCTGCTGGATCGCATCGGCCTCGACGACGCCGCGCGCCGCGAGCGGGGCCGCTCGGTCTACACGCTCGAAGCGCATGTGAATTACCTGCAGGAGATCAAGGAAGGCACGCCGGTGCGCGTCGATGCGCGTGTGCTCGCGCACGACGCGAAGCGGCTGCACCTGTATCTCGAGCTGTTCGCCGCTGGGCATGACGGTGCGGTATCGGCGAGCGAGCAGATGCTGCTGCACGTCGATACGCGCGATGGCACGAAATCGGCGCCGTTCGACGACGACGTGGCTGCACGCGTGGCCGAGTTGCATGCGTTGCAGCGCGATTGCGCGGCACCCGCGTACGCGGGCCGCGTGATCGGGCTGCCGCCGCGTCGTTAGCCGGCGCGAACCTTCAACCTGGGAGCCCGCACGATGCTCGAACCGGAAATCGCGGCGTTCGTTGCAGCCGTCGACGCGTGGTATCCGGCCGACGCGGCGGCGCACTCGCCCCGCGAGCAGCGCCGCCTGTACGACCGCTTCGCGGCCGAATGGACCCCGGCCGCGCTGCCGGACGGCATCGTGCAGCAGGACGCCGTCTGGCATGCGCCCGATGGCCACAAGATTGCGCTGCGGCGCTACACGTCCGCGCGCGGCACGCCGCGCGGTACGGTACTGTTCTTTCACGGCGGCGGCTTCGTCGTCGGCTCGCTCGACAGTCATGCGCTGATCACCGCGCAACTGGCGGCCGATACGGGGCTCGACGTGATCGCGGTCGACTATCGGCTCGCGCCCGAGCATCGTGCGCCTGCCGCGCTGGAAGATTGCCTGGATGTCACGCGCGCCGCGCGCGACGCACGCTGGCCGTTCGGGCCGTGCGTGCACCCACTGACGCTCGCGGGCGACAGCGCGGGCGGCATGCTCGCGGCAGCCGTAGTCACCGCGTTGCGCGATGCGGGCGAAGGCGGTATCGACGGCATCGCGCTCGTCTATCCGATGCTCGGATTCGAGCCTCAGTTGCCCGCGCGCGAAACGGAAGCGCACGCGCCGATGCTGACGCTCGACGATGTCCATCGCTATCGCGCGCTGTATTGGGAAGGCGGCCTGTCCGATGCGCTGGGAGACGGCAACCCGTTGCTGCGCGCGTCGGTACCGCTCGCGGCGTCGCGTTTCGACGGCCTGCCGCCCGTGCTCGCGATCGGCGCGGAACACGATCCGCTGCGCGACGATGCGCGCGTGTATGTCGAACGGATTCGCGCGGCCGGCGGTGTCGCGCACTACTGGATGGGAGAGGGGCTGGTGCACGGCTGCTGGCGCGCGCTCGGAACGAGCCCGCAGGCGGCGCTGATGCACCGGGCGGTCGGCGGGTTTCTGCTCGCACCACACGCGTAGCGGGCATTTCCGGGAGGCAACGATGCAGGCAGCGCAACACCGTATCGAGGACTGGCGGACGTTTTCGGCCGACGCGGCCATTGCGGCGGCGACGATTGGCGATGGTGCGGTGGACGTCGAGTGGAGCGATACGCGACGATCGCCGTTTCATTTCGACTGGCTGCGCGACAACTGCGCATGTTCCGCGTGCGTGCATGCCGTCACGCGTGAACAGGTGTTCGAGATCGCCGACGCGCGCGAGGATCTCTCCGCGCTCACCGTGCACGTCGACACCGACGGCGCGCTGCATGTCGAGTGGAATGACGGACATCGCAGCGCGTGGTCGCCGGGCTGGTTGCGCGCGCATGCGTACGACGATGCGTCACGCGCGGAGCGTCAGGGCGCGCACGGGCGGCACGTATGGGCCGGTGACGATGCGACGGCCATCGGCGTGTTCGCGTGGCGCGACGTGATGGAGGACGACCGCGCATTGCTCGCGTGGCTCGCCGCATTGCAACGCACGGGGCTGACGCTCGTCGAAGGCGTGCCGGCCGAGCGCGGCCGTGTCGACGAGATCGCGCGCCGCGTCGGCCTGATCCGCGAGAGCAATTTCGGCGTGCTGTTCGACGTCGAATCGAAGCCGCGCCCGGACAGCAATGCGTATACGTCGCTGAACCTGCCGCCGCATACCGACTTGCCGACCCGCGAGTTGCAGCCGGGCGTGCAGTTCCTGCATTGCCTCGCGAACGACGCGACCGGCGGCGACAGCGTGTTCCTCGACGGCTTCGCGCTGGCCGATGCGCTGCGGCGCGAGCATCCGGCCGATTTTGAACGACTCGCGTCGACGCCGTTCGAGTTCTGGAACAAGAGTGCGAACAGTGACTACCGCTGCTCGGCGCCGGTGATCGGGCTCGATGCGCGCGGCAACGTCACCGAGGTGCGCGTTGCGAACTTCCTGCGCGGGCCGCTCGATGCGCCGGCCGGCTCGGTCGCGGCCGTTTATCGTGCGTACCGGCGGTTCCTCGCGTTGGCGCGCGAGCCGCGCTTTCGCGTGCAGCGCCGGCTGCGGGCGGGTGACATGTGGGCGTTCGACAACCGGCGCGTGCTGCATGCGCGCACCGAGTTCGATCCGTCTACCGGCCGCCGGCACCTGCAGGGCTGCTACGTCGATCGCGACGAACTGCTGTCGCGGTGGCGCGTGTTGTCGCGATCGGCGCCTGCGGCGGTTGTATCGCGCTGACGGTTGCGCCCGGTTTCACTATGCCCGCACGCCTACCTCGCAGATGAAAAAGCGCCCGGACGCCAGGCGCCCGGGCGAAGCCACCCGTTGCCGGGCGGCGGAGGTATGCGTTTCATAAAAAAGGACGAGCCCCGCAAGGGGGCTCGTCCGGACTTTCGTGCTTCATCGCGCGACGCACGGCGCCCGCCGAGGGCGCATCGGCTTACTGGCCGAAGAAGATCGAGTCGCGAGCGTTCGACGACGCAGCCGGGGCGCCCGAGTGGACGACCGGAGCCGGCTGTGCGCCGTAGCCGCTGGTGTCGGCACCATGAACACGCGCTTCGGCGCTCTGGATGTCGTTCGGGTAGTACGGGCTCGACAGGCCCGGCTTGTAGCCGGCTTGTTCGAGTTGAACCAGTTCGTTGCGCACTTGAGCGCGGGTCACGGTGCTTTGGGCGAATGCGCCAAACGAAGCGGACAGGGCGGCAGCGGCAACGACTGCGGAAATGAGCGATTTCATGATGACCTCCGGTGTTTTATTGAGTTCGCTCTCGACACCATGTCTTAAGCGATTGACTAAATCTTAGTCACCGGAAGGTCGAGGGTAAACGCTGATTTTGACGATAAATTGTTTCCTGGGTGGTAACAGTGTGGCGTCGAATCAGTCTTTCATCTGGCTTTCTTTTCGGATGTTGCAATAAGTCTGAGGAATGTTGCGGGAGGTGCTGCGTACTTCAGCGCACCTCGGCCGCCGTGTCGAACGGCCGGCCCGGCGAGCGTCCGGCCGGCGCGCCCGAACTGAGGAGGCGCACGCCCGTCGCGGCTTCCGAGGCTTCCCACAGCAGTGCCGCCGAGGCCACGTCGCGCGCCGCACGCGGCACGCTCGCGGGCGCCGGCAACCCGCGCGACTCGAACAATCCGGAGGGCCCGATGTAAGCGCCGCCAGCCAGATCGGGCGAGGTTGCCGCATGAATCGCGGGCAGCGCGCCCTGGTCGGCAGGCTGCGCGAGATAACGGTTCGCGGCGCGCATCAGCGCGGCACGGGCGGGCGAGCTGTCCATCGCCGGGCCCGCGAACTGCAGGTTGGTCGCCGCGTAGCCCGGGTGCGCGGCCACGCTGATTCCGGCAAACGCCGCGCGCTCGAAACGGCGCTGCAACTCGATCGCGAACACGAGATTCGCGAGTTTGCTGTCGCAATAGGCGAGATAACGGTTGTAGCGATGCTCGGCACGCAGGTCGTCGACGCGGATCCGGCCGCCGCGGTTGAGACCGCTCGACATCGTCACGACACGCGCGCGGCGCGCGGCGCGCAGCGCGGGCAGCAGATGGCCGGTCAGTGCGAAATGGCCGAGGTGGTTGGTGCCGAACTGCATCTCGAAGCCGTCGCGCGTATGGCGCAGTGGCAGGAACATCACGCCGGCGTTGTTGCAGAGGATGTCGACGCGGCCATGGCGTTCGGCCACATCGGCCGCGAAGCGTGCGATCGACGCAAGATCGGCGAGGTCGAGCGCGTCGACTTCGACGCGGGCATCGGGATGGAGCCGGCGGATCGCGTCGGCCGCCTGTGCGGCGCGGGCCGCGTCGCGGCAGCCCATCACGACCGTCGCGCCTTTCGCGGCCAGCGTTTCCGCCAGTTGCCAGCCGAGCCCGCTGTTGGCGCCGGTCACGACCGCGACCTTGCCGCCTTGCGCCGGGACGTGGCGCGCGCTCCATGCATGCATGTCTGCCTCCATCGGCGCGACCAATCGGCCGCGGCACGTAATCATTACATTGAGTGGTGTAACGATAGTGCCCGCCGGCGTGGCAGACAAGCGGGGGAATTAGACCGGCGCTTCTAGGCCCGGCACATCGTGGGGTGCCGCGTGCCGTGGCGCGCAGCCGGCAGGATTTACCTGCCGCCGGCCAGCGCGAGCACTTCGGCGGCGGAGATCATCGCGGCTGCGTTCGCGGGTGCCGGGCGTTCGGCCGGGCGAAAGACTTCGTCGCCGCGATGGATCACCTGGCGCGACAGCGCGCAGGTGCCGGTGCGTTGCGCGAAGCGGCGGCGCCAGCGCTGTTCACCGTAGTGACAGCGGCCGGGTTCGACCCAGCGGACGACGAGCAGCGTATCGGAACGTTCGAGGATTTCGACGTGAACGTCGGCGGGATCGAGCGCAGGCAGGGATTTGGGGGCCTTCATTTTGCCGTTTCCTAAAGCTCGTGCGGTTTCGGCCTTGGCAGTGGATGTCACTACCCGATGGCGAATCCGTAGCGGTTTCCATGAGTGGTGCGCTAAATGTAAGCGTCTGTGACCGGAAAAAACATCCTGTCTGGCTCAAATTACCTTTTGCCGATTTAGAAACAATCCACGCTTATTTTCTTGGAAAGCACAGACAAAAACGCCCCGGACGCAACGTCCGGGGCGGGAAATCGGCCTGCGCGCCGTGTCTGCTCGCCCAGTCACGGAGCCCATCGCCGGGGGACGGAGGTGCCCGCAGGGATCGAACGCGGGCGGGTGGCGATGGACCGGAAGCGCAGTCCGGTATGCCATGATGGCGCGCGCATCCCGTTGAGACCCTGACGCGAACATGACTTTTTTGTCAGTTTCGCTCTGCGCCGCGTCGAGCGCGTGCAAAAAACGGTCGAGCGACCGAGCAAGCCGCACGTCTGTTGACAGTTTTGTAATCAATCACAATAATGAGAATTATTATCATTTTGGGCGTGATGCTCGCTCATCCCGTAGCAATGTGACCGGCTCGCACCGCGACTCCTCCCACTCTCCGCTGATCGCTGCGTTCATCAAGCACTACGAGGAACTCGTCAATCACGTCCGGCATCGCTTCGGCGATCGCGCATTCGCGCGCGACGTCGTCCAGGATGTCGGCGTGCAACTCCTTCAGCGTCCGCCGGGCGAACCGGTCCATACTCCGCTGGCCTTTCTGCGTCATCTGTCGATACATCGGGCCATCGACCGATGGAGAGGGGACGAACTGCACGCGAGTCGCATGGAGCCGGCCGGGGTCGACGTTCCCGACTGGCGGTCGGACGATATCGACGGCGAGCAGGCACTGAGCTACCGGCAGACCGTGCAGGAACTCGAACGGGCCATCAACGCGCTGCCCGCGCGCTGTCGCGAGGTGTTCATCCTCCACAAGCTGCACGACCTGTCGCAGGAAGAAGTGGCGGCGCAGTTGCGTATATCACGTAACATGGTCGCCAAACACATGGCCCGCGCGATGACGGACCTCACCCCGATCCTGCAGAACACCCTGCACACCAAGACGGCGAATGCCGATGCTGCCTGAGTCCTCCCGTAGTCCCGATTCGACTTCTCCCCAAGACGGCTCGCTCGATCCTTTCAAGGACGCGTTGCGCGCACGTTATCCGCTCGACGCGGTGGTGCGCCGCGCGGCGCGGCGACGAACCGCCCGGCGTGTCGTCGGCGGATCGATGCTGAGCATCGCGGCTGCGCTGATGGTCTGGTATGCCGATCCGGCGTACCAGGTCGACACGCTCGCGACGGCAGTGGGCGAGCACCGTGAGTGGCCGCTCGCCGACGGTAGCCGGCTCGTGCTGAATACGGGATCGTCGGCACGCGTCGAGTGGCATGTCCGCTCGCGACGCATGCTGGTCGAACAGGGCGAGGCATCGATCGAGATCGCCCACTCGTCGTTCCGGCCGTTCGTCACGCGCGCAGGCGACGTGACGATCCACGATATCGGGACGAGCTTCACGGTGCGTCGCGATGCGCAGGATGTGCGCGTCGGCGTCGTGTCCGGGGCCGTGGAAGTCGCCGTGGCAAAGCGCCCGGCGGTGATGCTCCATCCCGAACAATTCGTCGTCGTCAAAGGCGATCGAATCGGCGCACTCCAGCCGTTCGATCCGGCTGCCACGTTGAGCTGGCGCGAAGGCCGGCTCGTCTTCGACGGGACGCCGTTGAGCGTGGCGATCGCGGAAATTCGCCGCTACCGGCGCGCCCCGGTCGAACTCGACCCGCGCGCCGCCAACCTGCGCTTGTCCGGGCAATTCAATACCGACAATGTCGACACGCTGCTGGACATGCTGCCCGGCGTGCTGCCGCTCAACGTGAAGCGGGACGCGGACGGCACGGTGATCGTCGCGCACCGCTGAATCTCCGCTTAAATAAAATTTCCATCAGGACGTCAACAAACCCGTCGGCTCGTCCGGCAACCCTCGTGAGCGTCATCGATTCATAACGATTCAAACGAGGAGCGGTGGTATGGGGGGCAATGGGCACCAAGGCGGGGTGGGGCGTGTCGTGTGTATCGCGGTTGCGAGCTGCCTGTCGGCAGCCGCATGGGGGCAAGGCGGTGACGTGTCGTCATTCGACATTCCCGCACAGCGCCTGGATCGCGCGCTGAATGCATTTGCGCGTCAATCCGGCGCGCAGTTGCTGTTCTCGACGTCCAGTGCCGAGCAGCGGACAAGCCAGGCCATCAAGGGCAGGCTGACTGCGGCAGCGGCGCTGGCGCAACTGTTGTCGGGTTCGGGGTTGCATGCCCGTGCGACGGGAAGGAACACGTTCACGGTCGAGAGCGGAGCGCCTGCAGTACCGCTGAAGACCGATTCGGGTGCGGGGGCGAGCGCAGATGTGGGTGCCGCTGCGAGTGCGAATGCGGGCGCCGATGTGAGCGCGACCGCGAGTCGTGCCGCGGAGCCGGTGGAACTCGCAGCAATCGAGGTATCGGGCGACCGGACGCACAGCGATCTCGTTCGACCGACCCGGCAGATCACCGTGATCGGTCGCGACACGTTGCGCGACCTCGAAGCCGGATCGAACAATCTGGCGACGGTACTGAGCAAGGCCGTGCCGGGGATGGCCGATTCGAGCCACACGATGACGGACTACGGCCAGACCCTGCGCGGCCGGAACATTCTCGTGCTGGTCGATGGCGTGCCGCTGAATACGAATCGCGATTCGGCGCGCAACCTGGCGAACGTCGACCCGAACAACATCGAGAAAGTCGAAGTGCTGCGCGGTAGCAGCGCCGTTTACGGGGCAGGCGCAACGGGCGGCATCATATCGATCACGACGCGCCAGCCGGGCGGCGCGCCGCGCGCCGAGACGACGTTTTCGATGACGTCGCCGCTGTCGCATCTGGGCAGCGGCGGCCTCGGCGGCACCGTGCAGCAGTTCTTCGCGGGCAGCCACGGTCCCGTCGAGTACGAATTCAACGTCGATGCGCAGCACATCGGCAGCGCGTATGACGCGCGTGGCCATCGCATCGCGCCGGAACCGAGCCAGGGCGACCTGTTCGACTCGAACGTCTACAACGTCGAAGGCAAACTCGGATTCCGGATCGATGCGAATCAGCGCATCGTGTTTTCGGCGAGTCACTACGACGCGAAGCAGGACACCCGCTACGGGAGCGATCCGTCGGTTGCGAAACTGCCGCCGGGCACGACCGTCGCACGGCCGAAAGACGGGCTCCAGCTCGACGACCAGAACCGCATCCGCAACACGCAGCTCAACCTGCAGTACAGCAACAAGGACGTGCTCGGCAGCGAGGTGGCGGCCCAGCTCTACTACCGGAACTATTTCACGCGTTTCGCGCCATTCGATGCGCGCGCGGTGGCGACGCGCGGCAACAACGTCGATCAGGTCATGCAGGACTCGAAGGTGTTCGGCAGCCGACTGACGATCACGACGCCGCTCGATCGCGCCGGCCGCACGAAGATCCAGTGGGGCGCCGACTTCAACCAGGAACGCAGCGACATGCCGGACGATATTTTCTCGTCGGCCGCTTACGACGCCAGCGGTGGCCTCGTCTACCGCAAGACCGGCACGCTGACGTACCTGCCCACACTGACCGCGACCAGTGTCGGCGGCTTCGCGCAACTGCAGCACAAGTTCAGCGACAAGTGGTCGGCGGAAGCCGGTGTGCGTTACGAACATGCGAGTGCAGGCTTCGACAGTTTCGTGCCGCTTTCACAGCTGCGGCTGGCGAAGAAGTACACGGTGCCGGGTGGCTCGACCGGCTACGGCGCGTGGCTGTTCAATGCGGGCGTCGCCTATGCGCCGGTGCCGAGCCAGGAAATCTACGCATCGTTCAGCCAGGGGTTCCAGTTGCCGGACGTCGGGCTGCAATTGCGTAACGCGACCGCCGGCTTCGACATCCATTCGTCGAGCCTCGAGCCCGTGAAGACCAACAACTACGAAATCGGCTGGCGCGGCAGCCTGGGCAATCACGCCGACGGCACGCTGGCCCTCTTCTACACGACGTCGGAGCTCGGCGACGTCCAGAGTTTCAACAACGGGCTGATCCTCACGCGCACGGCCGAGCGCATCGCCGGCATCGAGGCGACCGTCGACTACGCATCCGACGACGACAAGTGGGGTGCGGGCGGCACGATCACCTACATGCAGGGGCGCGAGCGGCCGCAGAACAGCGCGAATTTCCAGGACATGACCGGCTATCGCATTCCGCCGCTCAAGCTGACCGGCTATCTCGAATACCGGCCGAACCCGCGCTGGAGCAATCGGCTGCAGGCAACGTTCTACGCAGCGCGCGATTACCGGCTCAACGACAAGATCGGCTTCGGTCGCATGGACGTGGGCAGCTATACGACCGTGGACCTGATCTCGCGCTACCAGATCACGAAGAAGGATCGCGTGACCGTGGGTGTCGAGAACCTTCTGAACCGCTACTACCTGCCGCTCTACAGCCAGCTCATGCGCAACAGCAACAACACGAGCCGCTTGCCCGCGGCGGGTGCCGTGCTGACGGCCAGCTATACGCATCGGTGGTAAATGCGTCCGTTCCATTGCGGCGCGCCATTCCGGGACGGATAAGCCGGGCGTGGGGCGCCGCTCCGAAAATGGAGGCGGACCATCGGCACAGCGGAGATACGTGCGGAACAAAATGGAAATTGAAATCATTCGCACTACAGGATGATTTCATCGGCAGCATGCCGGCTTCGAACGCTTTTCTCGACACGCCATGGGTCTTGTCGGGCGCACGTTTGCGATTCGACCGGCCGCCGACTATTGTTGGTTCAGGGTGTGGCGTGCGGATGCACGGGCCGAACGGGAGAACCGCGATGAAAGGCGACAAGAAAGTCATCGAATACCTGAACGCTCAGTTGAAGAACGAGCTGACGGCGATCAACCAGTATTTCCTGCATGCCCGCATGTATCGTCACTGGCAGCTCGACAAGCTCGGCAAGCACGAATACGAGGAATCGATCGGCGAGATGAAGCATGCGGATGCACTCATCGAACGCATCTTCATGCTCGACGGCCTGCCGAATCTTCAGGATCTGCACAAGCTCCTGATCGGCGAGCATACGGAAGAGATCCTTGAATGCGACCTGAAGCTCGAACGTATCGCCCAGGCCACCTGCAAGGAAGGGATCGCGTATTGCGAGTCGGTGCAGGACTACGTGTCGAGGGAAATCCTCGAAGCCATTCTCGACGATACCGAGGAACACATCGACTGGCTCGAGACGCAACTGGAGCTGGTGCAGAAGGTCGGGATCCAGAACTACCTGCAGTCGGGCATGACGTCGCTCGACGCGTGATCGATCGGGGGCGGGCAGCAAGCAGCGCCCCTCATCCGCTCGCAGGATTGCCTCGCGTGCCGGAACCTTTTTCCAGGGCGACCACACGGCGATCGGTCGGGTGCGTATCTCGCCGCGCCGTCCGTTCCGCCTGCGTTGCCGTCGATGCCGTGCAAACCGTTGCCCGGGCGGCAATGCGTTGACCTGCCGGTTTCTTCGGTCTGAATGCCGACGCACCGTCGAGTGGCTTCAGCTTCCATCCACTCGCCGTCGCGACGATCCCTGATATTCGAGCGAAACGTTTGGCGAACCATGGCTCGTTGCTGCACGAATGCGAGGCATCCATGCATGGTCGCGATGCCCGCCGTAGCGTGATACGCGACTTAAGGGACACTTAAGCGTCTGCAAGACATGATGTAGCCGGACATTCTCACAACAACACAATGAAAGCCATTTACACGGAACTGGCTCGGGCGGGGATACGGCCGACAGCCAGTCGATTCAGCATATTGAAGCTGTTCCGCGAGCATCCCGACGCGCATTTTTCCGTCGAGCAGATTTACCGGATGCTCTCCGGCGGCCCGGAACCGGTCAGCCTCGCCAGCACGTACCGCACCCTGTCGGCCTTTATCGAAAGCGGTCTCGTCACCAGTGCATCGCTCGGCGATTCTCGCGTCGTTTATGAACTGAATCACGGCAGGCCT
>NZ_JAAGPE010000082.1:0-2375 GCF_017104605.1 Burkholderia sp. Ac-20384
GAAAAAAAAAATCTTCACGACGATGACCTGACCCCGCAATTCGAGCACGTCGCTTCCCGGCACCGATACCCCTGTCACGACGCGGCCCTTGTTATTTCCGGAACATGTCCGGCATGTCAGGCGAAGGGCGGTGATGTCCGCTCGCAACACGGAATGCGGTGAACTGCGGCCGGCAACGTCCCGTTTCGCGAAAATCATCTGATGAATGAGCGGGCGTCGATGCGGGCAATCCAATGCGACCCCTAATTGCAAAATATTGCGGAAACCAATTGAATTGGTTTATAAACCGGAATGATTCTTATTTGTCTTTTCGTCTCGCGCCTTTAAAGCAGAAGGGGTTGTTCCATGTCCGCCGCTCAATTTGCCGTGCATCAGGAAGTGCAGGCGCTCTATCGCGACCACCATGGCTGGTTGCAGGGCTGGCTGCGCCGGCGGCTGGGCAACGCGTTCGATGCGGCGGATCTTGCCCAGGATGCGTTTCTTCGCCTGATCCTCAAGCCCGCACCGAAGGGCTTCGACAACGACGCCGAGGCACGGGCCTATTTGCGGACGATGGCGCAGGGCATGTGTATCGACCTGTTCCGTCGCCGTCAGGTCGAGCAGGCGTGGCTCGACGCGCTCGCCGCCCAGCCGGAGCCCTGCGCGCCTTCGCCTGAAGATCGCGCGATCGTCATCGAGACACTGATGGAAATCGGTGCGCTCATCAGCCGGCTGTCGGACAAGGCAAGAGACGCATTCGTCATGGCGCAGATTCATGGCCTGTCCACCCGCGAGATCGCGTGCGAACTGGGTGTCTCCGACCGAATGGTGCAGAAGTATCTCGCCCAGGCGATGCTGCAGCTCGCGTTGCTCGACGCCGGCATCAAGCACTGACCGATGGCTGTCTCGTCGTCCCCATCCGCTGCCGAATCCGGCGTTCAGGCGGATTTCGAAAGTCTCGAACAGGCTGCCAACTGGTATGCGCTTCTGCATGCCGATGGCGGAAGCGGCGAGCATCGCCACGCGTGGGCGGCGTGGCTGGCCGAGCGGCCGGAACATCGGCGCGCGTGGGCGCATGTCGAAGCGGTCAGCCGCCGATTCGAGCCGCTAAGGGGCGAGAGTCAAGGCGAGCGCAACGCTGCCGCGGCCGCGGTCCATGTTTCCGCGTCGCGTTCGGCGAGCCGGCGCCACGTGCTGAGTGGGCTCGCGGCGCTGGCCGGAACCGGTCTCGCCGGCTGGTTCGCCTGGCGTTTTACGCCGTTGGCGGATCGCGTGATTGCATGGCGGTCGGATTATCGAACCGGTGTCGGCGAGCGAAGGGACGTGCAACTCGCCGACGGTACGCGCGTCTGGTTGAACACGGACAGTGCGTTCGATGTGCATTACGACGACACCAAGCGGGTCCTGACGCTGACGACGGGCGAAATCCTCATCGATACGGCGAAGGACACGCAGGGACGTCCGTTCTTCGTCGACACACCGAACGGCCGGATGCAGGCACTCGGTACCCGGTTCACCGTACGGCAGTCCGGCACGCACACGCTGCTGGCCGTATTCAACGGTCGTGTCGAGATTCGCAACCTGGCCGGACACGTCGAAATCGTGCCGGCCGGTCAGCAGCGACAATTCACGTCGGATACGATCTACGCGCCGGAGCGGGCCGACCCCGCGCGCGAAGCATGGTCGCGCGGCGTGCTCCTGGCTGACGACGTCACGCTCGACACGCTGATTGCCGAGCTGGATCGTTATCAGCATGGGCACATCGGTGTCGATCCGTCGGTCGCGGGCATACGCGTGGTCGGCCGGTTCCCCGCCGACCACCCCGACCGGATGCTCGCGATGCTGGAGCGCGACTTGCCGATCCGGGTGCGCCGCACATTGCCGTGGTGGGTCACGATCGAAGCCCGGTGACCGGCGCGATGCCGGTTCTGGTCAGGGGCGTGGGGGCGATCTCACGTCGCAGCAAAAAATTTTCAGATTCTGGTTCGCATTTCCGGGCGTCATCCGATTAACAGATGAAAGAGGACCATTCGGAGATCAATCAGTGCTCTGAATGCCGACCCGGCGCCATGGGGCGGGGCATCCGCCCCGGCTTGCCGACATCCGTTTCCGTCCGGAACCGGGTGTCGTCGCTTTGGCGACAGTCGCAGCCAGCATGGCGCCGCCCGAACGACCGGGCGCAGCCGCTATCAAGCCAAGGTATCCGGCTCTGTTAGACGCGCGATGGACCTCCCTTGCTCACTTCATTCTCAAGGAATGCCGTCCATGTCTCGCCCGTCGTTCTCGTCGCATCACGATTATTCGTTGTCCGCGCGCAGCCGCGCACGAACGCCCCGTGCGCTGCGCACGGCGCATCGTCCCGCCGCGCACGCCGTCCGGTTCGCCGTGCCCGGATC